>CBHWAL010000176.1:0-8407 GCA_966111495.1 uncultured Achromobacter sp.
CCTGCGCGCGTATCGCCAGCCTGGGCTACGCGGTGCCCGGCACGGTGCTGGCAATCGGCCTGCTGACGCCGTTCGTGTGGATCGACACTGCAGTCGCGCGCGTGTTCGGCGGCACGGGCTTGTTCATGATGGGTTCAATGGGCGCGCTGGTGTGCGCCTATGCGATCCGCTTCCTGGCCATTTCGACCGGGGCGCTGGAAGCCGGCCTGGCGCGCATTCCGCCGTCGCTGGAGCAGGCATCGCGCCTGCTGGGCGAGACGTCGGGCGGCACGTTGCGCCGCGTCCACCTGCCGTTGCTGCGGCCCGCGCTGGCCGCGAGCGCGCTGCTGGTGTTCGTGGACGCCATGAAGGAATTGCCCGCCACCCTGCTGCTGCGCCCCATGAATTTCGACACGCTGGCCACATGGCTTTATGCGGAAGCCGCGCGCGGCACGTACGAAGAAGGCGCCGTGGCGGCGCTGGCCATCGTGCTGGCCGGCCTGCTGCCCGTCATCCTGCTGGCGCGCACCAATCTGAAAATGGGACATTGATCACCGTGCCCGATCTGCTAGAAATCGACCACATCTCCCTGGCCTACGACACGCCCGCGGGCCTCAAGCCCATCGTGCAGGACCTGTCGCTTAACCTGCCCGCCGGCCACATCGGCTGCCTGCTGGGCGAATCGGGCTGCGGCAAGACCACTGTGCTGCGTGCCATTGCCGGCTTCGAGCCGGTGCGCGCCGGCCGCATCCTGCTCGACGGCACGGTCATCTCGTCACCCACCGAACAGGTCGCGCCCGAACTGCGCCGCGTGGGCATGATGTTCCAGGACTACGCGCTGTTTCCGCACCTGACCGTGGCGCTGAACGTGGCGTTCGGCCTGCGCAAGCTGCCGCGCCCGGACCGCGCCCGCCGCGTCGAAGAGATGCTGGAACTCGTCGGCCTGGCGCACGCCGCCAACAGCTATCCCCACGAGATCTCGGGCGGCCAGCAGCAACGCGTGGCGCTGGCGCGCGCGCTGGCGCCGTCACCCGACCTGCTGCTGCTGGACGAACCGTTTTCGAACCTGGACGTGGACACGCGCGAGCGGCTGGCTTTCGAGGTGCGCGAGATCCTGAAGACCACGGGCCACACGGCCATCCTGGTCACGCACAACCAGGCTGAAGCGTTCGCCATTGCCGACCGCATCGGGGTGATGGCCAAAGGCCGCATCGCGCAATGGGACACGCCCTACAACCTGCACCACAATCCGGCCGACACGTTCGTGCGAGATTTCATCCGCCGCGAGGCGCTTGAAGAACAGCGCGAACAGGCGTTGGCGCGCGGCCGATAGCGAGACCCGCGGGACCCTCGGGTCCCCCACGCCCCGCCTCGTGGATCAATCCGCCGACAGCTTCACCTTCTGCGACAAGGCCTTGAAGGCCTCGTGCTGGCTTTGCGTGAGACGCTCGACTTCCTGCGGCGTCGAACCATAGGGCATGAAGCCGGCCTTCTCCAGCTTGTCCTTGACGTCCGGCATCGCAAGCGCCGCCTGGAAGGCGTCGCTCAGCACACGCGTCACGTCAGGCGACATGCCGGCGGGGCCATAGACCGCAAACCATGGATCCACCACCGCGCCCGAATACCCAAGTTCGGCAAGCGTCGGCACGTCCGGCAACGCCGGCGCGCGCTTGCTGCCGGTGACCGCCAGCGCGCGGACCTTGCCCGCATTGATATGCGGGAGCGACGCGGGCAGGTTGTCGAACATCACCGGCAGGTGGCCGCCCAGCAGATCGTTCAACGCCTGGGCGCTGCCCTTGTAGGGCACGTGCTGCATGCCGGCGCCGGTCAATTGGTCGAACATCACCCCCGCAAGGTGCATGGACGTGCCCGTGCCGGGCGTGCCGTAAGACGTATTGGGATTCGCCTTGGCGTACGCGACCAGGTCCTTGACGCTGTCCACCTTGACCGACGGCCCCACCTCCAGCACAACAGAAGACGCCCCCAGCATGCTGATTCCCGTGAAATCCTTGGTCGGGTCGAACGGCATTTTCGGGTACACGAACGGATTGAGCGCGTTCGTGGATATCGCGCCAAAGCCGATAACGTAGCCGTCCGGCGCGGCCTTGGCGACGGCGTCCATGCCGATGTTGCCGCCAGCCCCGGGACGGTTCTCGACGATGACTGGCTGCCCGAGTTTCTCGGCCACTTTCTGGCCCGCCGTGCGCGCGACCAGATCGGTCGTGCCACCGGCCGTGTACGGCACGATGAAGGTGATGGGCTTGGCCGGATAGCCGGCGGCGTGCGCGGGCACGGCGCACTGGATCAACGCCAGCGCGGCCAGGCCGCGCAGCGCATTGTGGGTGTAGCGATGCATGATGTCTCCCTCCCGTTTGTCGTTATGCACGGGTAGCGCATCTTATCGCCGGACAGCGCGGGCGCACAGCGCGATCCCTCCGGCTTGTTCCGCCAGGTATCAATTCATGTTCCGCCGCGGGCGTTTATCGCCGGGCCGCCCGCTCCTATAGTTCGTCTCACTGTCTGAGCGCGCAGGCACCCTCAAATGCCAAACCGGAGTATTGAAATGTCGAACAAGACTGTAGTGATCACGGGCGCGTCCAGCGGAATCGGATTTGCCCTGGCGCAGGAATACCTGCGCCGCGGCGACAACGTGGTGGGCAACGCCCGCAGCCTGGAAGGCCTGAACACCGCCGCCGAACGCCTGGCGCAAGAAGGCCTGGGCTTACCCGACCGCTTCCTGGCCGTCGCCGGCGACATCGCCCTGGCCAGCACTGCCCGCGACATCGTGCGCCAGGCCACCGAGCGGTTCGGCCGTATCGACGTGCTGGTCAACAATGCCGGGATCTTCATTCCCAAGCCCCTGGGCGACTACACCGACGAAGACCTGGACCGCATCATCGACACCAACCTGAAGGGCTTTTTCCACATCACGCAGCAGGCGGCCGCGCACATGTCGGAATACCGCGACGGCCACATCGTCAACATCACGGCCAGCATTGCCATGCAGCCCAGCAGCCGCGTCCCGGCGCTGCTGCCCGTGCTGATCAAGGGCGGCCTGAATCACGCCACGCGGGCCCTGGCGATCGAACTGTCGGACCGGAACATCCGCGTCAATGCGGTGGCGCCCGGCATCATCGAGACGCCCATGCACGACCCGGCGACGTTCGGCTTCCTGAATTCGTTGCAGCCGGCCGGCCGCATGGGCAAGGTGGAGGACATTGTCGGCGCAGTCACCTACCTGACCGATTCGGCCTACACCACCGGCGCGATCCTTCCGGTCGATGGCGGCGCCGCCGCCGGCCACTGGTAGCAACCCAAACGGACGCCCGCCGCGCGGCAGGCGTCCAATCTCCGAGAGACCCACCATGTCCATTGACGCCAGATTGGCCGAACTCGGCCTGACTCTTCCGCCCGCACCCCAGCCGCTGGGCCAGTACACCGCCGTCAGCCAGGCGGGCGATCTGCTCTTTATCTCGGGTCAATTGCCGCTGCGCGATGGGCGCGTGGTGTGGCAGGGCCGCGTCGGCGCGGAGCTTACCGTCGACCAGGGCCGGCAGGCCGCGGAACTGGCCGCGCTGAATGTGCTGGCGCAGATACGCCAGCACACCGGCAGCTTCGACCGGCTGGACCACCTTGTCCGCGTCGAAGGCTATGTCGCCAGCGCGCCCGGTTTTCTGGATCAGCCCGCCGTGCTGGATGGCGCATCGGGCCTGTTTGCGCGGGTGCTCGGCGACAAGGCCGGCCACGCGCGCACCGCCAATTCGGTCGCGCAGCAGCCGGGCAACGCGGCGGTAATCCTGGTGGTCATCGCCCAGTTGAAAGGCGACTGACCCCGCTCAGTCCGCCAGCTTGTCGACCAGAAAATCGACAAAGGCCCGTACCCGGCGTGAAAGGTGGCGCGCATGCGGGTACAGCAACACGAACGGCCGGGTGCTGCCGCCATGCTGGGGCAACACCTCGGTCAGCCTGCCCTCGCGCAGGTCGTCTTCGACCACAAAGCGATAGGTCTGAAACAGCCCCGCGCCCGCCCGGGCCAGCGTGACGCCGCCCAGCACGTCCTCGCCCGTGCCATAGGCGCCGTCGGTGACGATGTCGACCGATTCGCCGTACACCTGGAACGTCCACGGAATGCGGCGCCCGCTGCTGGGCCGGTCGAACTGGATGCAATCGTGCGCGGCCAGATCTTCCAGCGCTTGCGGCGTGCCGCGCCGGCGCAGGTACTCGGGTGCGCCGACCACCACCAGCTCCGCGTCTTCCAGCTTGCGCGCGATCAGCGCCGAATCGTCCGGCGCGCGCCCGCGCACCGACAGGTCATAGCCGTCGTCGGCAAAATCGACATTGCGGTTGCTGATATGGACGTGGACGTCCACGTTGGGATATTGCTCGCGAAACGCGGGCAGCAGCGGCAGGACGCGGTAATGCGCATAGGGCGTGGGCAGGCTGATGCGCAGGCGCCCGGCCGCGCCCTGCCCGCCCACCTGGCGTTCGGCGTCGACCAACTGTGCAATGGCCGGGCGCACCTGCTCGAAGTAGGCGCGGCCCTCGTCGCTAAGCCGAATGTGCCGCGTGCTACGCACGAACAGCCGGATGCCCAGCCGCGCTTCCAGCCGCGAGACGCTGCGGCTGACGGCTGCCGGCGTGACGCCTGCCGCATTGGCGGCGGCGGTGAAACTGCTGAGTTCCGCCGCCAGACAGAACATCTCGATGCTGCCCAGTTGCAGATCGTCGAAGTGGCGCGTCATGCGGGCTCCTGCCTTGAAGACCGGGCGGCGGGACCATCGGGGCACCCTTGCCGGTCACCGGCCCAACACATCGATGATGCGCTGGGCGATGTACTGGCCGTGAGTTTCCAGCGCGAAGTGGCCGGTGTCCAGCAGTTCGACGACAGCGTTCGGGTTGTCGCGGCGATAGGCCTCTGCACCCGGCGGAATGAAGAACGGATCGTTGCGGCCCCAGATCGCCAGCGTGGGCACCTGGGCCTGACGGAAGAACGCCTGGAATGCCGGGTATTGCGTCAGGTTGTTCGCATAGTCCAGGAACAGATCTAGCTGGATGTCCTTGTTGCCCGGCCGTTCCATCAGGGCCGCGTCCAGCGTATAGCCTTCGGGCGCAACGCTGTCCGGGTCGGCCACGCCGTGCACGTACTGCCACTTCGTGCCTTCGAAGTTCAGGATGGCGTCGTGAATGGTCTGCCGGTTGGCGGGCGACGGATCGTTCCAGTAGGCGCGGATGGGCGCCCAGGCATCGCCCAGGCCGTCGAGATAGGCATTGCCGTTCTGCGAAACCAGGCCGGTCACCCGCTCGGGGTGCGCCACCGCCAGCCGCAATCCGGTCGGCGCGCCGTAATCGAAGAAATACATCGCGTAGCGGGTCAGCCCCAGTTCATCGACAAACGCTTCCAGCGATTTGGCCAGGTTGTCGAAGGTGTAGCGGTAGCCGCGCTCGGCCGGGACCTCGGTGAAGCCGAATCCGGGCAGATCGGGCGCGATGACGCGAAAGTGCTTGGCCAGCTGCGGGATAACGTTGCGGAACTGATGCGACGACGTGGGAAAGCCATGCAGCAGCAGAAGCACGGGCGCTTGCGGATCGCCGGCTTCGCGATAGAAAAAGCGCAAGCCGTCGGCTTGCGCGTGGCGGTAATGGACGGTGTTGTCGGGTTGGGTGTTCATGACGGTCTCCGGGAGGCGGGATTCGGGATTCGAAAAGAAACAGCGTCGGGCTGGGATGCTTCACGGAACAGTCTACGCATTTCGAGTAACCTGTCAATAGCAGTTTTAATGGTTACGAAAGACTTTCCGAATTGCCGCCTGGGGCCTCCCCGGCAGCCGCCCATGAAAAAGCCCGGCATGAGCCGGGCTGAGAACCATCGATCCGCGTCATTTCGCCTTGGCGCTGGCGTCGGCCGCCTCGCGCTGCCGGAATGCCGCCACCTTGTGCCGGTTGCCGCACAAGGCCATGCTGCACCAGCGCCGCTTATGCGACCGCGTCCGGTCATAGAACCAGAGCGAGCAGGCATCGCTCTCGCATTTGCGCACCAGGCCGAAATCGCCGTGCGCCAGCAGATCGGCTGCCGCCTCCGCCACCGGCAACAGCCATTGCGCTGCCGTCTGCGCCGGATAGCGGCGCGACAACGCCAGGCCGCCGTCATCCGCCGGCGTCAGCTCGAGGTGGCTGCCGCCCGCCGCCAGCGCGCGATTCAACGCCGATAACGCCAGCGGCGCATGCATCTTGCGCTGGGCCACCAGCGCTCGAACGGTGTCGCGCAGACCGCGCGCGCTTTCCAGCAGACCGGCCGGCGCCGCGCCCTGCGCAGCGGCAACACCCGCAAGCGCCAGCCAGCCCGCCACGTCCGCATCCGACTGCCATCGGTCGACCGGGCTGGCGCTGCTTTGCTCGACGGTGTTGATCATGTCCAGGGCGACGTGATCGCCCAACTGTCGGAATTCGGGTGCGTGGCTGGTGTTCATGGTGATCTCCGGCGACAGTGTAACCCTCAAAAATAAACAATAAAAGTTACACGATCATGGGGCGGCTTTGCGCCCCCCATCACGCATTGTCATCCCGCCCCGCTCAGGCGCGGGCTTCCGGCAGCGGGATGAACTCGGTTTCGTCGCCGGGCACGATCTGGTCGAAGCGCGTGCGCTGCCAATCCTGCTTGGCCTGCTCGATGCGATCCTTGCTGCTGGACACGAAGTTCCACCACACGAAGCGCGGGCCGTCGAGCGGCTCGCCGCCCAGCACCGCGAAACGTGCGGCCGTCTTGGCGCGGATCTGCACCGGCTTGCCCGGGGCAAACACCACCAGGCGCCCGCTTTCGTAGGTCTGGCCGTCGATCTCCACCTCGCCTTGCGCCAGGTAGGCGGCGCGCTCTTCATGCTCCGCCGGCAGCACGGTAGTCGCGCCGGCCTGCAGTTGCAGGTCGCCATAGAACAGCGGCGACAGCGTCTTGACCGACGAGGTCTTGCCGAACAGCGAACCGGCCACGACCTGTGCGCGAACGCCCTCGCCTTCGATCACTGGCTGCGCATCCAGCCCGTAGTGCGTGAACCCCGGGTCGGTTTCTTCGTGGGCGGTGGGCAGTCCGACCCAGATCTGCAGTCCACAGAGGCGTTGAGGGGCAAGCCGGCTTTCCGGCGACGAGCGTTCGGAATGGACGATGCCACGGCCGGCGGTCATCCAGTTCACTTCGCCCGGCAGAATGGTCTGCGTGTGGCCCGCACCGTCGCGGTGGACCATGGAGCCTTCGTACAGGTAGGTCACCGTGGACAGGCCGATATGCGGGTGCGGCCGCACGTCGATGCCGGCGCCGATGTCGAAGTCCGCCGGTCCCATCTGGTCCAGGAACACGAACGGACCGACGCTGCGGCGCTGCATGGAGGGAATGGCGCGGCGGACGGAAAACCCGCCCAGGTCGCTGGTGCGCGGCACCACTACGGTTTCGATCTGGCTTTCGCCGGCTTGGGACAGGGTCGACATGGTGCAATGCTCCGCATGGATAGGCCTGGGGCCATCTTAATGGCCTCGGGGCCGGTAATGGGGTAATGTGTGACACCGGGCGGATTCCAGGATCCGCCCGGCGGTTGGCCTCAGGCCAGGTCGAACACCAGCACTTCGGCGTCCTTGCCGCCCGACACCTCAACGCTGCCGGCGTCGGTGATCGCCACGGCGTCACTGGCATTCAGCGCGGCGCCATTGACCGTCACACTGCCGCGGGCCACGTGGACCCAGGCGCGGCGGCCGGCAGCCAGCGGCAGCGAGGCCGACTCGTCGCCGTCGAACAGACCGGCGTACAGGCGAGCGTCCTGATGGATCTTCATCGACCCGTCAGCGCCGTCACCCGTCACCAGGGCTTGCAGGCGGCCGCGCTTTTGCTCATCGCTGAAGGCGCGCTCTTCGTATTCCGGCGTAATGCCGGTCACGTTCGGCTCGATCCAGATCTGCAGCATGTGCGTTTCGGCATCCGGCCGGGGGTTGAACTCGGAGTGCATCACGCCGCGGCCGGCGCTCATGCGCTGGACGTTGCCCGGCTGGATCTCCGAGCCGCTGCCCATGCTGTCCTTGTGGGCGATCGCGCCGTTCAACACGTAGGTGATGATCTCCATGTCCCGGTGGCCGTGCGTGCCGAAGCCGCGGCCGGCGGCGATGCGGTCGTCATTGATGACACGCAGCGCGCCGAAGCCCATGTGAGCCGGGTCGTAGTAGTTGGCAAAGGAGAAGGTATGGAACGAATCGAGCCATCCATGGTTGGCATGACCCCGTTCGGCAGCGCGGCGAATCGTAAGCATCTTGAACTCCTGTTTCAATAATATGAATGATTAGGGGTTGCATCCTGGCTTGGCTTTCTGCCTTGCTGTTTGTCTGCATCCCCGGCATGAGTGGTATTCTGCGCGCCCTGCCGCCCGGTTTTGGCGCTATATTTTGATGACTT
>CBHWAL010000177.1:0-8374 GCA_966111495.1 uncultured Achromobacter sp.
GCGCGGATCGCGGCCACGTAGCCGCCCGGGCCGCCGCCCATCACCACCAGATCAAAACTCGTCTTCGTCATGGCGGGACTCACAGCAGGATGCGCACGGGGTTTTCGATCAGCGCGCGGAACGCGGCCAGCCAGCGCGCGCCGACCGCGCCGTCCACGACGCGATGGTCGGCCGACAGCGTCACCGTCATCACGGTGGCGGCAACGAGCTGCCCATCCGCGTCGACCACCGGGCGGCGTTCGGCCGCGCCGACGGCCAGGATGGCGGCTTGCGGCGGGTTGATGATGGCGGCGAACTGACTGATGCCGTACATCCCCAGATTGCTGACCGTCAGCGAGCCGCCGGTGAACTCCTCGGGTTTCAGGCGGTTGACCTTGGCGCGTTTGGCCAGCTCGACGATCTCTGCCCCGATGGCGGACAGGGACTTCACATCGGCGTCGCGCACGATGGGCGTGACCAGGCCGCCGTCGGTGGCCACCGCCACTGAGATATCGGCGCCAGCGTGGTATTCGATGTCGTCGTCGTGCCAAGACGCGTTGACCTCGGGCACCTCGCGCAGCGCCAGCGCGGCGGCGCGCACGATGAAGTCGTTGACCGACAGCTTGACCGCGCCGCCTTGATTGGCCTGCGCGCGCAGGGCCAGCAGTGCGTCCATGCGGCAGTCGACCGTCAGGTAGAAGTGCGGCACGTGCTGCTTGCTTTCGGTGAGGCGGCGCGCGATGGCGCGGCGCATGCCGGTGTGGGGAACGCGGCGCGCGGCGGGGCGGACAGCGAGCGGCGCGGCGGCGGGCGCTGCCGCCGGTGCATGGTCGCGCGCGGCTTCAACATCGCGCCGCACGATGCGGCCATGCGGGCCGGTGCCGGTGACGCCCAGCAGGTCGACATGCCATTGCGCGGCAAGGCGCCGGGCGACGGGGCTGGCGAAGAGCCGGCCGCCGGGAACGGCTGCGGTCGAGGATGCGGAATGCGCGGCAGCAGACGCGCCAGACGGCGACCCGGCGGCCGGTGTCCCGCCATTCGAAGCTGCACCAGCCGCCGTCGAGGCAGCCGTTGCCCCGCCAGCAGCGGATCCAGCAGCCGACCTCGCTGCGCCAGCCGCACCACCATGCTCAGCCAGCGCACGATCAATCGCCGCCGCGTCCTCGCCGTCCGCGATCAGCACGCCGATCACAGTATTGATCGGCACTGACGCCGGCCCGGCCTGAACCACGATGCGGCCCAGCACGCCGGCCTGTTCGGCGTTGATCTCGACGATGGCCTTTTCGGTTTCGACTTCCGCCAGCGCGTCGCCCACGGCAACGCGGTCGCCTTCCTGCTTGAGCCATTGGTGCAGGATGCCGCCCGAGGCGTCGGCGGCTACAGAAGGGAGCTTGATGAGGTATGCCACGGTGTTCTTCCTATTCAGCGGCGCCGGCCAGGTCGGGCCGGTACGCGGCGGGGTCGTCGTATTCGACGAGTTCGAGCACATTGCCTTCGGGGTCGCGGAAGAAGGCGAGCCACGTGCCGGGCCGCACTTCCATGGGCGCGGGCGCGCTGTCGAAGACGACGCCCTTCGATTCCAGATCGCGCACCACGCCGCGCAGGTCGCGCACGATGAAGGTGAGGTAAGCCGCGCCCTGGCGGTCCAGAATCGCCGCGCCGCGCACGGCGGGCTCGGGCGCCACGGCCGGTTGCAGCAGCTTGATTCGCTCGCCGTACGACGTCTGCAGGCGCGCGACGTCGTAGCCATGCGCCGTGAGACCCGTTGCCTGCGCCTGGCCGGCGGGCACCGTCACGCGGTTCACCAGCGTCAATCCCATGACGCCGGTGTAGAACGCGGCCAGCGCATCCAGGTTCGCGCAGCAGATGCCGACTTCCATCGGCACGGTCATGTGCAGGGCGCTCATGACGGTTCCCCCAGATCGGCCAGCACGTCGGCCAGGCCCGCCATCACCTCGTCGGTGTCGGCAAACGCCGCGCGTTCCAGCACCTTCGAGATGCTGGGCGAGGCCTCGCCGCCCGTGACGCGCTTGACCGGCTGGTCCAGCCAGTCGAAGTAGCGGCGCTGGATCTCGTCGGCCAGCATGGCGCCGTAGGACGTGCCGCGCGCGCCTTGCTCCACGATCAGCACATTGTTGGTCTTCTGGATACTGGCGCCGATGGTGTCCCAGTCTAGGCTGGCGCGGTCCAGCGTGCGCAGGTCGATGACTTCGGCGTCCACGCCGGCCTGTTCGGCGGCGGCCAGCGCGCGGCTGACCATGGACAGGTAGGTCAGGATGGTGACCTTGCTGCCTTCACGGCGCACGCGGGCCTTGCCGAAGGGAATGGCGTAGTCCAGGTCGCCATCGGGCACGTCGCCCGACGAGGCGTACAGATCCACGTGCTCGATGACCAGCACCGGATCCTTGGAGGCCAGCGCCGTGTTCATCAGGCCCACGTAGTCGTGCGGCGTGGACGGGGCAACGATGCGCCAGCCGGGCGCTGTGGCAAAGATGCCGGCCGGGTCCATCGAATGCTGCGAGCCGTAGCCCGTGCCCATCGCGACCTTGGTGCGCAGCACGAATGGCACGTCGATGTCGCCGCCGAACATGTGGCGCGCCTTACCGATCTGGTTGAAGATCTGGTCGGCCGCCACCCACATGAAGTCCGGGTACATGAATTCCACGACGGGTTTGTAGCGGCCGTCCATCGCCAAGCCGCCGCCCAGGCCGGCAAAGGCGTTTTCCGAGATCGGCGTGCCCAGCACGCGGTCCGGGTACTTATCTTTCAGGCCGCGCGTGGCGCCATTGGTGCCGCCCTTCAGGCGATGCACGTCCTCGCCCAGCACGACGACGCCCGGGTCGGTTTCCATGCGGCGGTCCAGCACGTCGGCAACCGCATCGACGAATTTGCGCGTCGCCTTGGCGCCGGTGTGGTCCGCGGCTTCCTGGTAGCGCAGGCCGGCCAGTTCAGCGCCGTCGCTGCGCAGACCCACGTCGCGGAAATCGGGGCTGGGCCACAGGTCGGCGCGCACGCGGCGCTTGCCGCCGTCCGCCGCTTCCGTCAGGCGGCCGGACACGTCCTTCATCACGTCCTTGCAGCGTTGACGCAGCGCGTCCACTTCAGTCTGCGTCACGAGGTTGCGGGCGATCATTTCCGACGCGATGCGGTCCAGCGGATCGCGCTGGCGCCATTGCGCCTCTTCGTCCTTGGTGCGGTAGCCGAAGGCGCTACCGGGGAACGGGCCGTTCTGGTGGAAGAAGCGGTAGACGTCCACTTCGACGATGGTCGGACCCTTGCCCGCGCGCATGTGCGCCACGGCTTCCGACATGGCCAGGTACACGGCCAGCGGATCCATGCCATCGACTTTCCACGAGGGAATGTTGAAGGCCAGGCCGCGCGCGGACAGGCGCGGCTCGGCGGTGGACTCTTCAACGGTCGTGGACACGGCGTAGCGGTTGTTCTCGATGAAGAAGCACAGCGGCGTCTTCCATGCGGCGGTCAGGTTCATCGTTTCCAGCACGGAGCCGATGTTGACCGCGCCGTCGCCAAAGTACGTCACGGCCACGCGGTCCGTGCCCGCGTGCTTGTGCGCCCAGCCCGCGCCGGCGGCCAGCGGCACGCCGCCGCCGACGATCGCGTTGGTGCCCAAGGCGCCGGCTTCCAGCCAGCGCAAGTGCATGCTGCCGCCGCGGCCACGGCAATAGCCATTGGCCAGGCCCATGATCTCGGCCAACGTCTTGTGCAGGACTTCGTCGATGGCGGGCGTCAGCGGGTTGCGCGGATCCAGTCCGAGGGGCGCGACGTGTTGCAGCGCCTTCGCCAGAAACTGATGGTGGCCGCGGTGCGAGCCGTTGATCTGGTCGCCGGCGCCCAGCGCCAGCACCGAGCCGACGGCGCCGCCTTCCTGGCCCACGGACGAGTGCGCGGGGCCGTGCACCAGGCCTTCGGCGGCCAGTTCCAGCACGGCTTCCTCGAAAGCGCGGATCCAGTGCAGTTGGGTCAGCATCGTGCCGAGCAGCGCGGGGTCCGCCTGCTGCCAGTCCGAGGCCTCGGCCGTCAGTTGCCGCCAGGGCGCCTGGGGCTCAAGCGGTTGGTAGGTGGCCATGAGTGAATCTCCAGAGTGTTTTTGTAAGCGTCGGGGCAATCAGAGGTAGCTGTAGCGGCTCCAGCCGCCGTCGGCCACCAGGGTGTGTCCGGTGATGTAGGCGGCCTGGCGCGAAGCCAGAAAGACCGCCAGGTCGGCCATTTCGGCCGGCTGCGCCATGCGGCGTAACGGCGTGCGTTGCTTGAGGCGTTCGGGATCCAGCCGGCCGCGCGCCGCCAGGTCACGCACGAGGTCGGTCTCGACGTAGCCCGGCGCCAACGCGTTGACGCGCACGCCCGCGGGGCCCCATTCCACGGCCAGCGTCTCGGTCAGCAGCACCACCGCGCCCTTGGTCGCGCAGTAGGCCGCGCGGTCGGGGGCGGCCACCACGCCGTACATGGAGGCCAGGTTGATGATGCTGCCGGACCCGGCCGGCACCATGCGCCGGCCCGCCGCCTGCGCGCACAGGAAGACGCCGGTCAGGTTGATGTCCACGGCGCGGCGCCATTCGTCCACGGTGACTTCCAGCGTGGGCTTGTTGGCCGAGATGCCGGCGTTGTTGACCAGCACGTCGATGCCGCCCCAGGTCTCTGCAACCTGCGCGAAGGCGCGCTCAACCGCGTCGGCGTCGGTGACGGACGCCTGCACGGCCATGGCCTGCGCGCCCGGCGCCGTGGCCGCCAGACCCGCGACGGCGGCCTCCAGCGCGGCGGCGTCCATGTCCAGCAGCGCGACGCGCGCGCCCTGGCGGGCAAACGCCAGCGCCGTGCTGTAGCCGATGCCCTTCGCGCCGCCGGTGATGACGACCGTCTGGCCGCGCAGCTCCGGATGGATGACTTCAGTGGTGTTGTCCACGATGTGTACCTGTAGAGGATGAGTACGTGAGGCGGCTCAGACCGCCAGCCATTCCTGGACGACGTCCTGGCGCTCATGAAGCTGCGCGGGCGGTCCTTCGAATACGATGCGGCCGTGGCCCATCACGCTCACGCGCGTGGACACCTTCAGCGCAATCGTCAGCTTCTGTTCCACCAGCACTACCGACACGCCCTGCTTGTGGATATCCCGGATGACGTCGGCGATCACTTCGACGATCTTCGGCGCCAGGCCTTCGGTGGGCTCGTCGATCAGGATGACCTTGGGGTTGCCCAGCAGTGAGCGGCACATGGTCAGCATCTGCTGCTCGCCGCCCGACAGGTTGCCCGCCTTCGTGCTGCTGCGTTCCTTCAGGCGCGGGAAGTAGTCGAACATCTGCGCCACGGTCCAGTACGGCGCATCGTCGCGCCGGGGCTGCTCGCCCATGCGCAGGTTCTCGTCCACCGTCAGGTTGGCGAAGACCTCGCGCTCTTCAGGCACGAAGGCCAGGCCGGCGCGTGCGATCTCGAAGGGGCGCTTGTTGGTGATGTCGCGGCCTTCGATGGCGATGCGGCCGCCGGTCACGTCCACCAGGCCCATGATGCTTTTCATGGTGGTGGAGCGGCCCGCGCCGTTGCGGCCCAGCAGGCTGACCACTTCGCCGCGCCCGATCGACAGGTCGATGCCGTGCAGGATGTGGCTCTTGCCGTAATGGGCATGCACGCCCTGCAGGGACAAGAGGGGGGATTGCGTCGTCATACCGTTTCCTCTCCCAGGTAGGCCTCGCGCACGCGGGCATCGCCGCGGATCGCGGCGGGCGTGCCGGTGGCCAGGATCTCGCCATAGACCAGCACGCTGATGCGATCGGCCAGCGAGAACACCACCTGCATGTCGTGCTCGACGATCAGCAGGGTGCAGTCGCGCGTCACGTCCTTGATGAGTTCGACCGTGTTGTCGACCTCGTGCTGCGACATGCCGGCCATGGGTTCATCCAGCAAAATCACCTTCGGGCGCGACGCCAGCGTCATGCCGATTTCCAGCGAGCGCTGCTCGGAATAGTTCAGGTCGCCAGCGGCAGTGTCCTGCTTGGCCGTCAGCCGTACTTTTTCCAGCAGACGATCCACGTCTTCGTTGACGGCGCGGTTGCGCGCGATGGGCCGCCAGAAGTTGTAGACCAGCCCGTGCATGCGCAGCACCGCCAGCCGCAGGTTCTCGCGCACCGACAGGCGCGGGAACACGTTGGTGATCTGGAACGAGCGCGCCAGGCCGAGCCGGTTGATGGCTTCGGGCGCCAGGCCGCCGATGGACCGCGAACGCAGGCTGATGTCGCCCGACGTGGGGGCGAACGAGCCCGACATCAGGTGAAACAGCGTGGACTTTCCCGCGCCGTTGGGGCCGATGACGGCGTGGCGTTCGCCGGCTTCGATTGCCAGGTTCACGCCGCGGATGATCTGCGCTTCACCAAAGGATTTGCGCACGTCGGTCAGGGTCAGGATTTCGTGGCTCATTTGGCGGGCTCCAGCAGGGGGGCGGCTTCACCGGCGTCGCGCCACAGGCCCAGCGCCCAGCGGCAGGCGGCAAGGCCGGCGGCAAACAGCGCCAGCGGCACCAGCCAGGTCGACAGCGCAAGCGGTGCCCACTCCTGGCCGAACAGCGGGATGGCTGGCCAGCCGGCCTCGGGATTCATGGCGAGCAGGGCGCGGTAGTCGCGCGCGAACATGCGTTGCAAGAGTTCGACGGTGAAGACGGTGGCGCCGGTCAGCAGCAGGCCGCCGGCGACCGACACCGCGGCGCGCGGCAGCCAGTTGGCCAGGCCGCGCTCGCGCAGCGACTTGGCCGCGCGTTGCACCAGTCCGACCAGACCGTCCGGCACGAACAGCATCACCAGCACGAAGAGCACGCCCTGATACAGCAGCCACGATCGCGTGATGTCGGCCAGCGTCTGCGACAGGAACGTCAGGATGGACGCGCCCAGCACCGGACCCAGGAACGCGTTGACGCCGCCGATGTAGGCAAACAGCACCGCGTCGGTGGACAGCTTGACCTCGAACAGCACGTAGTTGCCGGCCTCGATGTTCAGCGCCTGCAACCCGCCCGCAATGCCGGCAAACATGGCCGACAGCGCGAACACCATTGTTTTGAGCGCATGTGGGCGGTAGCCCAGGTAGCGCAGGCGGTTCGCGTTTTCGCGCAGGCCGAGTGTCAGACGGCCCAGCGGCGTGCGCGTCAGGCCGTACAGCGCAGCCAGCGACACCACCACCCACGCCAGCACCAGGTAGTACACCTCGATGTCGGAGCCGAAGGTAAAACCCCACGCCGGCATGCGCATGGCGGACACTCCTGCCTCGCCGCCGAAGACGCCCTTCAGATGCGGCGCCAGCGCGTGCAGCAGTTCAGCCAGCGCCAGCGTGATCATCGAAAAGTACACGCCGGAACGCATGGTGGCGAACCAGCCGGCGACCACGCCGAACAGCAGCCCGGCCACGCCGCCCACCAGCGGCATCAGCGGCGTGGGCAGCAGGCCCGCGCCGCCCAGCGCATTCATCGCATGGATGGTGGCAAAGGTGCCGACGCCAAAGTACGCGGCATGGCCAAAGGACAGCATGCCGCCCTGGCCGGCCAGCAGGTTGAAGGCACACGCAAACAGCGCGGCGATCAGCATCTGCACGGCCGCCACGAGCTGGCCGGCAGGCAGCAACCAGGGCAGCGCGCACAGCGCGGCCACACACAGAATCAACAGCAGCGCGCCCGTGGCGCGGCCGGTGGAAGTCGCGGTATGGCTCATGCCTGCTCTCCCTTCAAGCCCGACGGCTTGACCAGCAACACCACCAGCATCAGCAGAAAGGGCAGCGTTGCAGCCAGGCTGGAAATCTTCACGGTCATCAGGCCACCCACGCTTTCGGCCCAGTCACGCGCGCCGAACAGGCCGAACAGCGTGGCCAGGCTGGCGTCGATGCCGACCGAGAACGAGCTGATCAGGCCGATCAAGAGCGACGCGATCATGGCGCCTTCCAGCGAACCCAGTCCGCCGACCACGACCACCACGAACACCAGCACGCCCAGTTCCAGCGCCATGTTCGGATTGGTGGTGTAGAACGCGCCCGCCACCGCGCCCGCAAGGCCCGCCATCGCGGCGCCCACGCCAAACACGCTCATGAAGACGAGCGGCACGTTGTGGCCCAGCGCTTCGGCCATGCGCGGGCGGTAGATGGCCGAGCGCACCACGATGCCCACGCGGGTGCGCGACAGCAGCAGGTAGATCACCGCGAACATCGCGATCGACACGCCGCCCATCAGCAGGCGGTAGAACGGATAGTCCGCGTCAAACACGCGGAACGCCGCGAAGTTCAGGAACTGCGGCACGCGGTAGTCAACGGGAAAGTCGCCGTAAAAGAGCTTGACCAGCTCGGCGACGATGAACGCCAGGCCAAAGGTCACCAGCAGCTCCTGTGCGTGGCCGAACTTGTGCACACGGCG
>CBHWAL010000178.1:0-8373 GCA_966111495.1 uncultured Achromobacter sp.
CCCACAGCACGGCCTTCTTGCCGCCGGCGTTCATGGCGATGTTGCCGCCCACGCACGAGGCTTCGGCCGACGTCGGGTCCACCGCGAACACGAAGCCGGCCGCCTCGGCCGCCTCGGAAACGCGCTTGGTGACGACGCCGGCGCCGGCATGGATGACCGCCACGGGCTCGGTGAGCCCGGGCAAAATACAGGACTCGACCTTGCCCAGCTTGTCGAATTTTTCGGTGTTGATGACCGCCGACTTCCAGGTCAGCGGTATGGCGCCGCCGGTGTAGCCGGTGCCGCCGCCGCGCGGCACGATGGTCAGGCCCAGTTCAATACAGGCGGTGACCAGCGCGGCGATCTCATCCTCGGTGTCCGGCGTCAGCACCACGAAGGGATATTCCACGCGCCAGTCGGTTGCGTCCGTCACGTGCGATACGCGCGACAGGCCGTCGAACTTGATGTTGTCGCGCGCCGTGATGCGGCCCAGCACCTTTTGCGCCTGCTTGCGCATCATGGTGGTCTGGTCGAACTCGCCCTCGAAGGCGGCAATGGCGGAACGCGCACGGGCCAGCAGGCCGACGACCTTTTCATCGCGATGCGGATCGTGGCCGGCTTCAGCGGGCGCGCTGGGATCGCGGCGCTTGTCGATTTCGCCCAGGCGGTGATGCAGTGCTTCGATCAGCTGCTTGCGGCGCTTGGGATTGTCGAGCAGGTCGTCCTGCAGATACGGATTGCGGCGCACGACCCAGATGTCGCCCAGCACTTCGTACAGCATCCGGGCGGAACGGCCGGTGCGCCGTTCGCCGCGCAGGTCGCTCAGCAGGCTCCAGGCGTCTTCACCCAATAACCGGCCCACGATTTCGCGGTCGGAAAACGACGTGTAGTTGTAGGGGATTTCGCGCAGTCGCGCGGGTGCTGCGGGCGGCATCGCCCCGTTCAAGATGTGGCTGGCGAGTGGGGCGTTCATGGCGGCGAGAGGGGGCCCTTAAAAAAGTATTTTATGCCATTGTCCCGACTTGACCCCTAATAAGTCTGGCAAGGCGTCCAAAAGCGCGGCGGGGACGGCATGTATTATCCCCATTTAAGATCGGCGTCAGGGCTAGATTTTTCCGGGAAAGAACCAGAGCAGCCCGGCCGTCATGAACAGATAGCGCATGAATTTGCCGATGGCCATGTAGAAAACGCAGGGCCAGAACGGCAGGCGCAGCCACCCGGCGACGGCGCACAGAGGATCGCCCACCGCGGGCAGCCAAGACAACAGCAGCGCGGGCGGTCCCATCCGATGCAGCCAGTCATGGGCGCGCTCGTTCCAGCGCCCGCGCATGCGGCCGCCTTCCGTTGCATCCGGATGCGGATGGGGGTGCTTTTCCTTCCAGCGCTCGACCGCCTTTTCAGCGCCCAGGCCCATGGCGTAGCTGATGGCCCCGCCCACGGTGTTGCCCGCGGTGGCCACCAGAATTGCGGGCCAGAACATGTCAGGCGAAAGTTTGATGTAGCCGAACACCGCCGGCTCGGAGCCCAGCGGCAACAGCGTCGCGGACACGAGCGAGACGGTGAAGATGGCCGACAGGCCCACGGAGGGCAGCGCCAGCACCCCCAAGAGCCAATGAACTGCGGATAAGAGACTTTCTTCCATGGTTGCGGCAGTGTAGCCGCGGGAAACCCGGAAGGCGACACGCATTCCCTGCAATAATCCAGGCCAGTCCCCACTCTTGCCCTGTTGCGCGGTCCATGTCCACTGATTATCTGAAACGCATCCTGACTTCCAAGGTTTACGACGTCGCGGTCGAATCCCCACTCGAGGCAGCGCCCCTGCTGTCGCAGCGGATGTCGAACACGATGCTGCTCAAGCGCGAGGATACGCAGGCGGTGTTCAGCTTCAAGCTGCGTGGCGCGTACAACAAGATGGCCAACCTCGCGCCGGCGGCGCGCAATCGCGGCGTCATTGCGGCCTCGGCCGGCAACCACGCCCAGGGCGTCGCCCTGGCGGCCGCCCGCCTGGGCTGCCGCGCCGTGATCGTCATGCCCACGACCAGCCCACAGGTCAAGATCGACGCCGTGCGCCGCCTGGGCGGCGAGGTCGTGCTGGCCGGCGAAAGCTTTTCGGACGCCTACGCGCATGCGCAGGTGCTGGAAAAGAAAGAGAAGCTGACCTTCGTCCATCCCTTCGACGATCCCGACGTGATCGCGGGCCAGGGCACCGTGGGCATGGAAATCCTGCGCCAGCATCCCGGTCACATCGACGCGATCTTCGTGGCGATCGGCGGCGGCGGCCTCATTGCCGGCGTGGCGGCCTACATCAAGCAGCTGCGGCCCGAGATCAAGATCATCGGCGTGCAGACCGAGGACTCCGATGCCATGCTGCGCAGCGTGCGCGCGGGCCGGCGCGTTCAATTGAACGACGTGGGCCTGTTCTCGGACGGCACGGCGGTCAAGATGGTGGGCGCCGAAACCTTCAAGCTCGCGCGCAAGTACGTGGACGATTACGTGGTGGTCAACACCGACGCGATCTGCGCCGCCATCAAGGACGTCTTCCAGGACACGCGCAGCGTGCTGGAGCCGGCCGGCGCCATGGCCGTGGCGGGCGCCAAGCAGTACGTCGCCGAACACAACCTGAAGAACAAGACGCTCGTGGCCATTGCGTGCGGCGCCAACATGAACTTCGACCGGCTGCGCTTCGTGTCTGAACGCGCCGAGGTCGGCGAGATGCGCGAGGCCGTGTTCGCCGTCACCATGCCCGAGCAGCGCGGGAGCTTTCGCCGCTTCTGCGAATTGGTGGGCGAACGCAGCGTCACCGAATTCAACTACCGCATCTCGGACGCGGACCGCGCCCACGTGTTCGTCGGCATCCAGGTGTCGTCCGCCGCGGAACCCGACAAGATCGCGGCGAACTTCCGCCGTCACGGGTTCGACACGCTGGACCTGACCCACGACGAAATGGCCAAGACTCACTTGCGGCACATGGTGGGCGGCCGCTCGGCGCTGGCGCGCAACGAACTGCTGTACCGCTTTGAATTTCCCGAGCGGCCGGGCGCGTTGATGCGCTTTCTGAACGCGATGAATCCCGACTGGAACATCAGCCTGTTCCATTACCGCAACCAGGGCGCCGACTATGGCCGCATCCTGATCGGCATCCAGGTGCCGCCGGCGGACAAGAAGCAGTTCCGCAACTTCGTGGCGGAACTGGGCTATCCGCACTGGAACGAAACCGACAACCCGGCGTACAAGCTTTTCCTGTAGCGCGTGGGATTCAGGTGTCCTGAATGCGAGAGGGCCTCCTTGCGGAGGCCCTTCCCTTCTGTGCGCGAGGCACACCCGGCTGAACCCAATCTAGGGGGGGTTCGCTGTCACTCAGCGGTCCACGGAGAATGGCCCGCACATTCAGCAAGGTTCAGCCGGACGTCCTGTTGCTTAGAAACGGTGGCGCAGGCCGACGGCGACAGCCGTGTCGGTCGCGTCGTGCTGGAACGCGTAGTTGTCGCCATACGAGGCGTACGCGTACAGGTTCGTGCGCTTGGTGAAGTCGTACGTGTAGCCAAGGCTGTACACGTTGAACGTCGCGTCGTCGCCCGTCAGCTTGTCGTTGCTGGCGGTGGCGCGCTGCCACGAACCGAACACGGCGTGGCGGCCCAGCGGCACGGTGGCGCCGATCATGTACGAGTTGGCGCGGAAACCATCAGCCAGCTTGAACGAGCCCAGCTTGTTCATGCCGTCGGGCGTGGTGCCCATGTTCTGGCCGACGAACCAGCCGTCACGGGTCTGGCCGAACGCAGCCGCGACCTTCACGACTTCAAAGTCGTACGAACCGCCGACGATGTATTCCTGGATACGCGCTGCGTCCTTGCCGCCAACGCGGTCGTTGGACGGGTTGAAACGGTCATAGGCGGCCGCCAGGTTCAGCGGGCCGTTGACGTATTGCACACCGGCGGTGATCACGCGGTTGTTGTTGCCCGTGGCAAAGCCCTTCTGCGTCGTGTCCGTGACGGTGTCGTCCGCGCTGAACGCGTAGCCGAGGCCGACCTTCAAACCGCCCAGGCTGGGGGTTTGATACAGGACCATGTTGTCCAGGCGCATCGTGTTGGCGCTGCCGAACGTCGTACCCATGTTGGCGTTGTTGTAGCTGATCGAGAACGGATCGATCGAGCCGAAGTACTTCGACGCCAGGTTCGTCTGACGGCCGAATTCCAGACGGCCCCACGAATCGCTGTCCAGGCCAACCGTTGCTTGGCGGCCGAACAGGCGGTCGTTCTGCAGCGAGTTGCCGTTCAGGGGACCGAAGCCGCCTTCCAGCGTAAACACGGCGCGCAGGCCGTCGCCCAGATCTTCCGTGCCGCGCAGGCCAAAGCGCGAACCGCTGCTCACGCCCTGAACCGCGCCGATACGGCTTTGCGAGTTGCCCTTGAACTTCACTTTTTCGTAGCCGAGGCCAGCGTCGATCAAGCCGTACAGCGTCACGGAATCAGCGGCCTGCGCGGCGCCGGCAAAGCCGGTCAGCAACGCGACGGCCAAAAACGTCTTCTTCATTTGAATCCCCAAAATGGCGAGATGAAAGGCGCATTGCGGGGCGCCGGCAAACACCGCGGGCCCTCGCATGCCGCAACGTTGAATCGAGCGGCGATGCACTGGGCGTAGTGTCCGGCTTGTAGCAGTTCGTAGTAACCCGGATTTCGACGAACTACTTTCCATGGTTGGGATAATGACGCGAAGCTGAAGCCACGCATTGATCCAAAACGCTTGCTAAGGCCTTGATCTCAAATATGAATCATTGCTCGCATCACGGAACGGCAAGGCCGGATGCGGCATTCGGCGCCATTCCCGCCGCCAACACATGTGGGGCAGGCGGAATAATTTTGCGGCGTAAACGCCACACTGTTTCGGCAAGGAGACGAAAACGCCGGGCGCAAAAAAACCCCTCGGCGTCTCAAGGGGTTCTTTCGGTGACCTGCCGGGCGGCGCGGAGCGCCAGCGCTGGATCAGCGGCCCTTGGGCGGGTAGTCCAGTTCGCCAAACGTGTATTCGCCGCGCGCCTTGGCGTCGGCCAGTTCCTGGCGGACTTCTGCACGGCTCTTGCCGGCGGTCTGCGCCACAGTCTTGGGCGGATAATCCAGTTCAGCGCTCGTCACCTGGCCTGCGGCCTTTGCGCTTTGCAGTTCCTGCTGCACCTGTTCGCGGGACAGGCTGGTGGTCTGGGCGACGGTGGGCGGATAGTCCAGTTCGCCAAACGTGACGGTGCCTGCGGCCTTGGCGGCTTGCAGTTCTTGCTGAACCTGTTCACGCGTCTTGCCATCGGCGTGAGCGGCGGACATGCCGACGAGGGTAGCGGTAACCATGAGTGCGGTTGCTAGGGCTTTCATTTTGATGACTCCATCCTAAACGTTGCACATCGTCGTGCGCCGGGTTGGCGGCATTCGATATGACAATTTGATTGCTGGGACGAAGTATCTGGTTATTAGTGCCTAGTAAAAACCCTTAATTTGGTGAACATATTTGCACGGATGGGACAATTGCAAGTCGTATCCGTGATGGACGCCGCGCGTGACGGCGTTTGCGAACGCATGCACTATGGACAAGGCCCCCGCCATCATTCAGTTTCCCGCAAGCTAGGTAACGCAATCTCAACGCGACGTTCATTGGCATTGTTGTGCAAGGTGGAGAAATAGACATTTCTACTGGCGGGACAATAATTCCATTTATGATACGAATCTGCCAGAAATGGAAATTTGAGTCTCGAGGGCATTCATGGACATCCAGCTTAACGACATCGCGCTATTCGTCGAGGTCGCCAAGCGCAAGAACTTCAGCCACGCCGCCGAAGCCCTGAATATCCCGACCTCCACGCTGTCGCGCCGCGTTAGCGAGCTGGAACGCAGTGTCGGCATGCGGCTGCTCAATCGCAGCACGCGCAAGATCGACCTGACCGAAGCGGGCGCCATCTATTTCGAACGCTGCCGGCACATCGTCGAAGAGGCGCGCATTGCGCATGACCAGTTGCTGGACATGGCGGTGCAGCCCAAGGGCCGCCTGCGGATCTCGCTGCCCACCAGTCTTGCGCAATTGTTCCTGCCCGCCGTGATCCGCGAATTCCGCGAGCAGCATCCCGACATCGAGTGCGACTTCGACCTGAGCATGCGCCCGATCGATCCCATCAGCAATCCGTTCGACCTGATCCTGCGCTTTGGGCAGCAGCCCGATTCCAGCCTCATCTCGCGCAAGATCGTGCTGATGGCGCACCAGCTCTATGCGTCGCCGGAATACCTGGCCCGCCACGGCGAGCCGCGTGTGCCGGCGGACCTGACGCACCACGAATGCCTGCGCCCGACCATGCGCGAGGAGTCATCCTTCTGGATGCTTCATTCGGGCGATAAGGTCGAGCGCGTGCAGGTGTCTGGCCGTCTGTCGGCCAATAACGTCGGGATGCTGGGGCGATTGGCTGGCCAGGGGCTGGGCATCACGCCGCTGCTGGTGTTTGATGCGATGGAGCGCGCCATCAAGCAGACGGGCCTGGTGCGCGTGTTGCCGGAATGGAGCCTGACTCCCCTGCCCTTGTTTGCGCTGCTGCCTTCGCGCATGCTGCCCGCCAAGACGAAGGCGTTTCTGGACTTCATCCAGCCTCGCCTGTCCGACGCGTAAGTCAGGGACGGCGCCGCATTACGGCGTCGAGCTACGGCGTCGTGTCCGCGCCGTACTGACAGACCGTGTAGAGCGGCGTGCCGGTGGCGGCCACCTTGGCGGAACCGCCCAGATCCGGCAGGTCGATGATGGCGGCTGCTTCCACCACGTTGGCGCCCAGGCGCTGCAGCAGCTTGATGGCGGCGAGCATGGTGCCGCCGGTGGCGATCAGGTCGTCCACCAGCAGGACGCGCTGGCCCGTGCGGACCGAATCGGTGTGCATCTCGACGGCGGCGTTGCCGTATTCCAGCGAGTATTCCTCGGCCACCGTGCGATAGGGCAGCTTGCCCTTCTTGCGCACGGGCACGAACCCCAGGTTCAGTTCATAAGCCAGCACGCTGCCCACAATGAAGCCGCGCGCGTCCACCCCCGCCACCAGATCCAGGCGCTGGCGCATGTAGCGATAGACGAAGAGATCGATCAGGACACGGAACGCACGGGGGTCCTGCAGCACCGGCGTGATGTCGCGGAACGTGACACCGGGTTGGGGCCAGTCCGGAACGCTGCGGATGGTGCGCCGGATGAACTCGGCGTTGTCGGTCTGCATGGATACGGCCCTGAAGAATTGAAGCAAGGCGAACTATAACCGCGCCGCCGCGCTTAAGCCAGGATTGCCGCGCGCGATGACATGTCATGCAGTTGGCCATCACGCAACACATGGCAACGATGCACCGCGCCATCAGGCAGTGCCGCATGCGTGGTCAGCACAACGGTGCGCCCGCGCACCGCCTGTTCCAGGTCCGCGAAGAACGCGCTTTCAGCCGCGGCGTCCAATCCTGCGGTCGGCTCGTCCAGCACGATGACCGCGGCAGGCGCCAGCAAGGCTCTGGCCAGGCACAGGCGCCGCGCCTGTCCGGCCGACAACTGCGAGCCCGTCTCGCCCGCCCACGTGTCCAGGCCGTCGGGCAGGCCGCGCACGAACTCGCCGAGCCTTGCCGCGTCCAGGGCGCGCCACAAGGCGGCATCGTCGGCAGTGGCATCGCCGATCAACAGATTGGTGCGCAGCGTGCCCAGGAACACGGGTGCATCCTGCGACAGCAGAACGATCCGCCGATGCCAGTCCGCCTGCGCGCATTCGCGCGCATCGCAATCGCCGAACCGCACGTGCCCACCCTGCGGATCCTCCAGCCTGAGGATCAGATGCAGCAGCGTGGACTTGCCCGCGCCGCTTGCACCCACGATCGCCACACGTTCGCCCGGCGCGATGCGCAGGTTGATGTCCTGCAGCACCGGCGCGCTGTCGCCGGCCGCGCGGGCCGGGTAGGCAAAGCGCACGCCTTCCAGTTCCAGCGCGCCGTGGCTGGGCAGCGGGCGGGGCACGGCAGGATCCTGCATGTCGGGTTCGCATTGCGTGATCTCCCGGATGCGCGCGGCCGCCGACATCGCGGATCCCATCCGGGAGGCGCCGCGCATGATGGGACCCGCGACCTCGAAGATGCCGATGACGGCCAGCAGCAAGCCGGCCAGGACGGGGCCTTCGATCCGCCCCGCCTCGTGCTCGGCCAGACCGAACCACAGCAGCCCCATCACCGCGACGCCCGCGGCCACCTGCAGGAACCATTGTCCGCGCACCGCCACCCGCGCCTGACTGCGCCGCGCCAGGGCGCTGGCTTCGCACAGGCGCTCGAAGTGCGCCAACGTCTGGTCCTGCGCATGCAGGGCGACCATGTCCGCGTGGCCGTCCACCGCGTCCAGCGTGGCGGCGCGCAGCCCTGCCGC
>CBHWAL010000179.1:0-8354 GCA_966111495.1 uncultured Achromobacter sp.
GCTGGTCACCAGCAGCGCCAACGGCGTCATCATGGTTCCCACGCGCGGCGCGATGCCGATGCTGGGCACCAATCCCATCGCGTTCGGCGCACCTGCCGCGTACAACGAGCCCTTCGTGCTCGACATGGCAACGACGACGGTGGCGGCCAACAAGGTCAAGGTCTACGACTTCCTGGACAAGCCGTTGCCGCCGGGCTGGGCCGTGGACGGACAGGGCGCGCCGGTCACGGACGCCGACGCGGCCATGCAGTTCATCTTCAAGCACCCGGAAGGCGGCCTCACCCCATTGGGAGGCACGACCGCCATGAGCAGCCACAAAGGCTATGGCCTGGCGATGATGGCGCAGATCCTGGGCGGCACGCTCAGCGGCAGCGCCTTCGCCGCGCGTCGTGCGGCCACGCGCCGCCCCGGTGAGCCCGACGACGTCGGACATTTCTTCCTGGCGCTCAACCCCGACGCCTTCCGCGCGGCCGGATCGTCCGAGACCGACATGGACGACATGATCGACGCCATGCACGACACGCCGCCCGCCGATCCCGCCGAACCCGTGCTGGTGGCGGGCGAGCCCGAAGCGGCCGCGCGCATGCGCCGGCTGCGCGAGGGCATCCCGATCCCGATGGCGCTGGCCGAACGCCTGCGCGGCATCTGCGAGCGCGCGGGCACGGCGTACCTGCTGGATCCGGCCTGACCGGTCGATCGGATTCCAAGTTCCATTTATAGACATGAAGGCGGCTATGAATTCACCTCTTCCCAATCGCTTCCGGCAACGCATCCTGGCCCGCGAGCGGCTCATCGGATTCTGGATGTGCATGTCCAGCCACATCACCGCCGAGCTGGTCGGCCTGGCGGAATTTGATTGGCTGCTTCTGGATGGCGAACATTCGCCCAATGAGGTGCCGATGTTCCTGCAGCAGCTCCAGGCCTTGCAGGGCAGCGCCAGCGCGGCCGTTGGCCGGCCGTCCTGGAACGATCCGGTCGAGATCAAGCGGCTGCTGGATATCGGCTTCTACAACCTGTTGATTCCGTTCATCGAATCCGAAGAGGACGCGCGCCGCGCGGTGGCTGCCACGCGCTACCCGCCGCAAGGCATCCGCGGCGTGGCGGGCGCGATGCGCAGCAACCGCTATGGCACGGTGCCGGACTATCAGCACACCATCAACGACAACATCTGCGTGCTGCTGCAGATTGAAAGCCGTCCGGGCATCGAGGCCGTGGATGACATCGCCGCCGTCGAAGGCGTGGACGGCGTGTTCATCGGCCCGTCAGATCTGGCGGCGGCGCTGGGCCATCTCGGCAACCCGGGCCACCCCGAAGTGCAGGAGGCGATCCGTCACCTGCACCAGCGCGTAACTGCGCAAGGCAAGGCCGTGGGCATTCTTGCGCCCGTGCATGCGGACGCGCGGCGTTATCTGGACATGGGCATGCACTTCGTGGCCGTGGGAACGGACCTGGGCGTATTCAAGCAGGCGACCTTTGCCTTGCGCGAGGCGTTTCCGACTTGATGCCTTGATGTGCCAGGCCCCGTGCGGGGCGAGCCGGCTTATTCTTCCAGCGCGAGCAGCTCGGCAACCGTCTGGCGGCGGCGGATCAGGCGTGCCTCGCCCTGGTCCAGCAGGACCTCCGGCGCCAGCGGCCGGCTGTTGTAGTTCGAGGACATCGACGAACCATAAGCGCCCGCGTTGTGAAAGACCATGAAGTCGCCGATGCGCGGACGCGGCAGCAACTGGTCGGACATGACGCCGCCTTCGTTTTGCGTGAACACGTCGCCCGATTCGCACAGGGGGCCGGCCACTGCGATGCGCGTTTCCGGCGCGTCCTGCGGGTCGCTGCCGTCCGGCGCATGCACTGAGATGCGGTGATAGCTGCCGTACATGGCCGGGCGCATCAGGTCGTTGAAGCCCGCATCGACGAGCGCGAAGTCGCGCTCGGGACGCCGGTTGATCGAATGCACCTCGGCAACCAACACGCCCGACTCGGCAATCAGAAAGCGGCCGGGTTCGATTTCCAGGCGGATCTCATGACCGAGATACTGCGCGATGCGCTGGCGCGCCGCGTCCCATTGCTCGAAGTAGTGATCGCAGTCGATGCGCGGTTCGCCGTCGCGGTAGGGGATGGACAACCCGCCGCCCGCCGAAATGGCTTCGATGTCGTGATCCAGCGACTTCACCACATCCACCATCGCGTCGCACACGCTGGACAGGTGGCCGTAGTCCACGCCCGAACCGATGTGCATGTGCACACCCACCAGTTTCAGGCCATGTCGGCGCACGATGGCGACCGCCTCGGCCACATCGTCAATCCAGATGCCGTGCTTGCTTTGCGGGCCGCCGGTATTGGTCTTGTTGCTATGGCCGTGGCCAAAGCCAGGGTTGATGCGCAGCCAGACGCGATGGCCCGGCGACGCTTCGCCCACGCGCGACAGCATGTCCAGCGATCCGGCGTTGACCGTGATGCCGTGCTTGAGTGCGGTGGTCAGCGTGGCATGGTCGATCAGGTCCGCGGTGAAGACGATGCCTTCGGGTTCGCTGCGCGGGTCGAAGCCGGCGGCCAGGCTGCGTTCGATCTCGCCCAGGGACACCGCATCCACCACCACGCCTTGCGCGCGCATCAGACGCAGGATGTGCAGGTTCGAGCACGCCTTCTGAGCGTAGCGGATCGTATCGAAGCGGCGCAGTTGGGCGATGCGCTCGCGGATGACGGCGGCGTCGTACACCCAGAGTGGCGTGCCGTGTTCGGCGGCAAGTTGGGTGAGCTGGCGCGGATCGAAGGTCATGATGGAAGAGAACCGTGTGGGAAGTGAAGCGAAGCCGGCATGATGCCTGGGCTGGCTCATCCAGTAAAATGCTTAAATTTCCGAGATCGATTCATTCCTGATATGGGAGGCGCGATGCTCACGCATCGGCACATCGAAGTCTTCCGCGCGGTAATGATCGCCGGCAGCGTCACCAAGGCCGCCGATCTGCTCAATACGTCGCAGCCCACCGTCAGCCGCGAGCTGGCTCGCATGGAGCAGACGATCGGCTTTGCGCTCTTCGAACGCATTGCGGGGCGTCTGCGGCCCACGATGCCGGCCCTGGCGCTCTTTGAAGAGGTGAGGCAGTCCTACGCTGGCCTTGAGCGCGTAGCGTCCGCCGCAGCCCGTTTGCGTGCGTTTCGCGAGGGGCAGCTCTCAGTGATCACCTTGCCGGCGTTTTCGCATTCGATCCTGCCCGACGCGTTTCTGCGCTTTCATGGGCGCCATCCCGGCGTGAGCCTATCTATCGAAACCCAGGAATCACCGCTGCTCGAAGAGTGGCTGACGGCGCAGCGCTACGATCTGGGGCTGACCGAACACGATGCGGCGCCAGCCGGCACCCGGCTGGAGTTGCTGGTGCAGGTCGACGAGGTCTGCGCGCTGCCTGATGGCCATCCGCTGCTGGCGCGCGCGGCGGTGACGCTGGCGGATTTCGCGGGGCAGGCCTTCGTCAGCCTGTCCGCCAGCGACCCGTATCGCGTCCAGATCGACGAAGCCTTCGCCCAGGCGGGCGTGCTGCCCCGGTCCATTGTGGAAACGCCCACCGCGGTGTCCGTCTGCACGTTCGTGCGTCAAGGGTTGGGCCTGGCGATCGTCAATCCGCTGACCGCGCTGGACTTCGTGGGGCGGGGGCTGCACATCCGGCCGCTTACGCGGTCATTTCCGTTCCACGTCAATGTAGTGTTTCCGGAACACCGTCCGGGCAATCCGCTGGTCGGCGCATTCATGGAATCGCTGCGCGACGCCGCGGCGGCCATCAAGGGCAGGCTTGCGGCAGCAGAATCCGCATGAAGCGGGAGGGGGCAGAGCCCCCGAACGGGCGCGGCCCTGCGCGCAAGAAACTGCCTAGCCAAACCGCGCAGACAACAAAAAAGGATGCCCGTGGGCATCCTTCTTCATTTGCCGTATTCGTGTCGCCCCGTAAGACCGGGGCGGCAGAATGGCTTAGGCCAGCGCCTTGATGGCGGCAGCCAGGCGGCTCTTGTGGCGAGCGGCCTTGTTCTTGTGGATGATGTTCTTGTCAGCCACGCGATCGATCACGCTGGTGGCCTTCTGGAACACTTCGCCAGCCGCAGCCTTGTCGCCAGCGGCGATGGATTGGCGAACGCGCTTGATGGCGGTGCGCAGCATCGAGCGCAGGCTGGAATTGTGCTTGTTGCGCTCAACGGATTGGCGAGCGCGCTTGCGGGCTTGGGCGGTATTGGCCATGTTGCTTTGTAAGTTGAATTCGGCAAAGTCGAACATTGTAGCAAGCCCCGTGGGGAATGCAAGCTTTTAATGTCGCTTCAACCGATGGAGCGCCCGTCAACCGGGCGGGAGGGCGCTGCTGGGAAAAATTCCCGGGTTGGAGAACCCTTGCGTCTGATCCTCTTGAAAACTTGAGGACAATTCGCGGCGCCTATCGATAAAACCAATGGATCAAACCACTGGATAAAAACTAGGTATCGATTATACAACGGAAACCGCGCCGCCCGGCACACCTTCGGGGCGGGCGTTGTCAGGCGGCGACGTTGATCGAGACGAACCAGGGCGTAAAACGGCGCACCTGGATGGGCATCTGGTCTTGCAGGCTGTCCAGCGCGGCGTCGGTATCGTCCAGCGGGAAATGGCCGGACACGGGCAGGCCGCCGGCGGCCATCGACACGCGCAGCGCGCCACTGCGATACGGGCGCAGCGCGGCGATGACTTCCCCAAGCGGGCGGCCACGGGCCTCGACCCAGCCGGATTCCCACGCGGCTTCAGCCATGAGCTCGGCGCGCGGCGTGTCCATGCGGGCATTGTCGAAGCGGGCGCCGGTGCCGGCACGGATCGTGCCATGGGCGCCGGACATGGTTTCGACTTCGACTTCGTGTTCGTGCACCACGACGACCGTACGCTGCGCCTGCTGGCGCACCATGTAGCGGGTGCCCAACGCTCGGACTGTGCCCTGCGCCGTTTGCACCAGGAAGGGGCGCCGGGCGTCGGGCGCGACGGATACCGTGACGGCGCCATCGAGCAGGCGAACCTGTCGATACGCGGGCGTGAAGTCCAGGTCGACGCGGCTGCGGGCGTCGAGCAGGAGCTGGCTGCCGTCCGACAGCAGGTAGCGGCGGCGTTCGCCCGTTGCGGTGGCCGCGTCGGCGGCAACGTTGTTCAGCGGGTAGAAGGCGTTGCCGACATAGGCAGCGGCCGCGCCGGTACTGGCGAGCGCAAGCGCGCCAGTCAGAAAACGGCGGCGGGGCGGCACGATGGCGGCGGGCGGGGGCGGGATCAGCGACTGGGCAGCGGCAGCAGCGCCGCCGCTGCCGGTGGCATAGACGTCGCCTAGCCGGCCGAACGACGATCCTGCCAGGGTGCCCGTCAGTTGCTGCCAGGCGTTTTCATGGACAGGGTCGGCCGCTCGCCTAGCCAGGAAGTCGTTGTAGTCTTGGGCCGTTGCCTTGCCGGAGCGCAGCAACAGCAGCCAATTGATCACCTGGTCCGCCATGGGTTGTCCTTGGGCGTACTTCAATTCATGCTTCCCGCAGGCAGGGGCCTACAGGGGGTCCTCTCAGTGGCAATTTTTAAATCATAAAGGTTTTTTACCAAAGATTACGGGGTGGTTGTCAATTCTTGACGAAATTAATGCGAAAAGCCGGCGTTTGGCCGGCTTTTTGAAGGCAATGTAGCCTGAACGGGCGGAATTACTGCTTAGGACGTCGTCCAAAATCCCTGAGTCGAAATCCAAACAGTAACAACATTCCGAAGTACACCACGCCGCTCGCCGTCAGCACGCCGGCCAGCAACAGGGCGCGTTGGCCGGAATGCGTCTGCAGCGCGATCCAGTCGATGCGCGTGTCCGCATACCAGAGCAGCGCCGCCAGCCCGGCCAGCGCGGGCACGAGGCGCAAGGCAAACACCGTCCAGCCGGCGCCCGGCACGTAGACGCCACGGCGGCGCAGCCCGATCAGCAGCGCCAGGGCGTTCAGGCAGGCGCCCAGGCCGATGGCCAAGGCCAGTCCCGCGTGCGCCAGCGTCGGCACCAGCAGCACGTTCAGCAACTGCGTCACGATCAGCACGGCGATGGCGATCTTCACGGGCGTGCGGATGTCCTGCTTGGCGTAGAACCCGGGGGCCAGGATCTTGACCGCCAGCAGGCCGATGAGTCCGGCCGAGTAGGAGATGACGGCCAAGCGCGTCTGCAGCACGTCCTGCGCGCTGAAGGCGCCGTAATGAAACAGCGTGGCGACCAGTCCGTCTGACAGCATGGCCATGCCCACCGCGGCGGGCAGACCCAGCAGCAGCACCAGGCGCAGACCCCAGTCGAGCAACGCGCTGTAGCCGCCGTGGTCGTCGCGGGCATGCGCCGCGGACAGGCTGGGCAAGAGGACGGTGCCCAGCGCGACGCCCAGCAGCGCCGTGGGGAATTCCATCAGGCGGTCGGCGAACGACAGCCAGGTCACGCTGCCCGGCGTCAGCCACGTCGCGATGTTGGTGTTGATCAACAGCGAGATCTGCGCCACCGACACGCCGAGCGTGGCGGGCGCCATCTGCTTGAGAATCCGCTGCACGGTGGGATCGGCCCAGGCCTGCCGGAAGCGCAGCGAAAAGCGTGGCGTGAGGCCCAGGCGCGCCAGGGCCATCCATTGCACGGCCAACTGCAGCACGCCGCCGATCATGACGCCGACGGCCAGCGCGTAGACCGGCACGTCCATGCGCGGCGCAAGCCAGATGCAGGCGCCGATCATGGACAGGTTCAGCAGCACGGGGGTGAAAGCGGGCACCGCAAAGCGCCGCCAGGTATTGAGCACGCCGGACGCGAAAGCGATCAGGGACATGCAGAGGATGTAGGGAAACATCATCCGCGTCATCCAGACCGCCGCGCCGAATTCGGTGTCGCGCGCCGCGCCGCGCAGGCCGCTGGCCATGGCCGACACCACCCAGGGCGCCCCAACAATGCCGATCAGCGTGACCAGCATCAAGGCGGCGGTCAGCAACAGGGCCACGCGGTCGAGCAGCGTGCGGACTTCTTCTTCGGAACGGTTGTTGCGCGCGGCGCCCAGGATGGGCACGAAAGCCTGGGCGAAGGCGCCCTCGGCGAAGAGGCGGCGCAGCAGATTGGGAATGCGGAAAGCGACCCAGAAGGCGTCGGTAATGGGGCCGGCGCCAAAGGCGCGGGCCACCAGGATGTCGCGGATCAGGCCGGAAATGCGGGACAGCAACGTGAAGCTGCTGACCGTGGCCGCCGAACGGAACAGGCTCATGGGTGGACTACTGAAGTGAAATGCGGGCCAGCAACTGTAAAGAACCTGCCCCTGCCCGCAAGAAGGCCTTTTCCCCGCCGGGCCGCCCCAAGGGGAAAAGCGCCCCCTTGGGGGGCAGAGAACCCGCGCAGCGGGTGAAGCGTGGGGGCACTATTTCGGCGGCATGCGGATGGCGCCGTCGAGACGGATGGTTTCGCCGTTCAGCATGTCGTTGGTGATGATGCTGTGGACCAGCTTGGCGTAGTCTTCCGGGCGGCCCAGGCGCGCGGGGAAGGGGATGCTGGCGGCCAGCGAGTCCTGCACTTCCTGCGGCATGCCGAAGATCATCGGGGTGCCGAAGATGCCCGGCGCGATGGTCATGCAGCGGATGCCGGTCTTGGACAGGTCGCGCGCGATCGGCAGCGTCATGCCCGCCACGCCCGCCTTGGAAGCGGCGTAGGCAGCCTGGCCGATCTGGCCGTCAAAGGCGGCGACGGACGCCGTGTTGATCATCACGCCGCGTTCGCCGGTGGACTCGGGCGTGTTGGCGCTCATGGCCTCGGCGACCAGGCGCATCATGTTGAAGCTGCCGATCAGGTTGATCGACACGACCTTCTGGAAGAGCTCCAGCGGGTGCGCGCCGTTCTTGCCGACGATCTTGGCGGCGGGGGCGACGCCCGCGCAGTTGACCAGGCCAAACAGCGCGCCCAGTTCCAGCGCGGCGGCCACGACCTTCTTGCCGTCGGCTTCCTGCGTCACGTCGCAGTGCACGTAGCGCTGGCCGAGTTCCTTGGCGAGCGCTTCGCCCGGCTCGTCCTGCAGGTCGGCAATGACGACCTTGGCGCCATGTTCAACCAGCATGCGGGCGGTGCCGGCGCCCAGGCCGGATGCGCCGCCGGTAACGATGAATACCTTGTTCGCGATTTCCATGTGTGTACCACCAGATCAGTTCAAGGGAAGGAAGGCGGCGCGCCGGGCGCCGGATGCAACAAGGCCTTCGGGCCAGGGCCGGGACGCACTGCGTCCGGCCGGCGCCGAAGGCCTTTGGGCCATCGAGGCGCCGATCAGCTTTGAACGGCTTCGAACAGGCGCGACTTGATTTCGTCGACGGCGCCCACGCCCGAGATCTTGCGGTACTT
>CBHWAL010000180.1:0-8345 GCA_966111495.1 uncultured Achromobacter sp.
GTGCCGAAATCCGCGGGCATGTTCACCCGCAGCGGTCCGGCCGGCGTGTCGACCAGCTTCTGCAGTTCTTCATGGGCGATCTGCGCCTCGGCCACGATGCGCTGGCAGCGTTCGAAGTACAGCCGTCCGGCATCGGTCAGTTCGACCTTGCGCGTGGTGCGGCTGAGCAGCCGCAACCCCACGGACCGCTCCAATTCGGCCACCTGGCGAGACAAGGTCGACTTCGGGACGCCCAGCGTTGCCGCAGCGCGGCTAAAACTGTGCGTTTTGGCGACCTCGACGAAGAGTTCCATTCCCTGTAGGCGTTTCATGACGGGATTTTGTCACAGTACGGATCGGACAATTGTCCCATAAATGGAATGATGTTTTCTCTACATGCCCCTTTGTTTCTAAAGCGGGATAACTCAGAATGCGAGTTCTGCAATGCAGCAATGCGATAAACGTCCAGCCTTGCGTGTTCTACGCGAATCCACCCAGGTCGAACGCCGCGGACCGCGCCAAGACGGTCCGACGGGCTGATGTTCTTCGCAGAATCGCCCCAGGCAATCCGGCCATACACGGCCATCAGGCACGCGGCGCATGCGCGGCGTGGGGCTACTTTTATTGAAATCGGGAATGCAATCTATGAATAAGAAAAGCGCTATGTGGCGCGGCGCGGCCGTTGTCGCGCTGACGGCATCGGCCCTCGCACTGGCCGCTTGCGGCAAGAAGCAAGAGGCGCCCCAGGGCGGCAAGCCGCAAGTGACGGTCGTCACATTGGCGACGCAGCCCGTTTCCCTTACCACCGAACTGCCCGGCCGCACGTCTCCTTTCCGCGTGGCTGAAGTCCGTCCGCAGGTCAACGGCATTGTCCAGAAGCGCCTCTTCACCGAGGGCGGCGAGGTCAAGGCGGGTGAGCAGCTCTATCAGATCGACCCCGCCCTCTACCAAGCCAACGTCGACAGCCAGAAGGCCGCGTTGGCCCGCGCCCAGGCGCAGCAAAAGACTGCCGCGCTGCTGGCCGAGCGCTACAAGCCGCTGGTTGCCACCCGCGCGGTCAGCCAGCAGACCTACGACAACGCCGTTGCCTCGCGCGATCAGGCCGCCGCCGACGTGCTGTCGGCCAAGGCGGCGCTGGACACGGCCCGCATCAATCTCGTCTATACCAAGGTGTTGTCGCCGATCGACGGCATCATTGGGCGCTCGGCCGTGACCGAAGGCGCACTTGTGACGGCCAACCAGACCAGCGCGCTGGCCGCGGTGCAGCAGATCGACCCGATCTACGTCGACGTCACGCAGTCCAGCGTGCAGCTCCTGCGCCTGCAGGACGCGCTGGCCACCGGCCAGCTCAAGAAGCTGGACGGCGAGCAGGCCGCGCTGGTCACGCTGACGCTGGAAGACGGCTCGCAATACAAAGAGTCCGGCAAGCTCCAGTTCTCCGAAGTGACCGTCGACCCGGGTACGGGCTCGATCACGCTGCGCGCCGTGTTCCCCAATCCGGACCGGCGCCTGTTGCCCGGCATGTTCGTGCGGGCGCGCCTGGCTGACGGCGTTGCCGCCGACGGCCTGCTGGTGCCGCAGCGCGGCGTGACGCGTAACCAGCGCGGCCAGCCGACGGCGCTTGTCGTCAACGCCAAGAACCAGGTTGAACTGCGCGATCTGAAGACCGACCGCGCCATCGGCGACAAGTGGCTCGTCACCGACGGCCTGGCCGCCGGCGACCGCGTGATCGTGGAAGGCCTGCAGATGGTCCGCCCCGGCGTTGAGGTGGTCGCCACCGAAGCCAGCGCCAAGGCTCAGCCGCAAGCGGCCAATGCGCAGGGGGCCGCTGCCCCCGCCGCGCCGGCCAAGCAGTAATCAGGAGCCACGCATGGCAAAGTTTTTTATCGACAGGCCGGTTTTTGCCTGGGTGATCGCGATCGTGCTGATGTTGGCCGGCGCGCTGTCCATCCTGCAGCTTCCGGTCGCCCAGTACCCCAACATTGCGCCGCCCGCCATCGGCATCGCGGTGACCTACCCGGGCGCGTCCGCGCAGACCGTGCAGGACACCGTGGTGCAGGTGATCGAACAGCAGATGAACGGTCTTGATGGCCTGCAGTACATCTCGTCGGAGAGCAACTCCGACGGCAGCATGTCCATCACGCTGACCTTCAAGCAGGGCACCAATCCGGACACGGCGCAGGTGCAGGTCCAGAACAAGCTCGCGCTGGCGCAGCCGCTCTTGCCGCAGGAAGTGCAGCAGCAGGGCATCCGCGTCACCAAGGCCACGAAGAACTTCCTGATCGTGGCGGGCTTCGTGTCCACCGATGGCACCATGACCAAGGACGACCTGGCCGACTACGTCGCCTCGTACGTCCAGGATCCCATCAGCCGCACGCAAGGCGTGGGCGACTTCCAGCTCTTCGGCTCGCAGTACGCGATGCGGATCTGGCTGGACCCCGCCAAGCTCGTCAACTACGGGCTGACCACGGTCGACGTCACCACCGCCATCAAGGAACAGAACGTCCAGGTGTCGTCCGGGCAATTGGGCGGCCTGCCGTCCGTGCGCGGCCAGCAGCTCAACGCCACCATCATCGGACCGTCGCGCCTGCAGACGGCCGAAGACTTCGGCCAGATCCTGCTCAAGGTCAATTCCGACGGTTCGCAGGTGCGCCTGCGCGATGTCTCGCGCATCGAACTGGGCGGCCAGACCTACGCCATCGACAGCTTCTACAACGGCAAGCCGGCCTCGGGCCTGGCGATCAAGCTGGCGCCGGGCGCCAACGCGCTGGACACGGCGCAGGCGGTGCGCGACACCATCAACAACCTCAAGCCCTATTTCCCGCCGGGCATGGACGTCGTCTATCCGTACGACACGACGCCGTTCGTCAGCCTGTCGATCCATGAAGTGTTCAAGACGCTGGTCGAGGCCATCATCCTGGTGTTCCTGGTGATGTACCTTTTCCTGCAGAACTTCCGCGCCACCATCATTCCCACGCTGGCCGTGCCGGTGGTGCTGCTGGGCACGTTCGGCGTGCTGGCGGCGTTCGGCTATTCCATCAACACCTTGACGATGTTCGGGATGGTGCTGGCCATCGGTCTGCTCGTTGACGACGCCATCGTGGTGGTCGAAAACGTCGAGCGGGTGATGGCCGAAGAGGGGCTCACGCCCAAGCAGGCAACCCGCAAGTCCATGAGCCAGATCACCGGCGCGCTGATCGGCATCGCGATGGTGCTGGCGGCCGTGTTCATCCCGATGGCGTTCTTTGGCGGCTCCACCGGTGTGATCTACCGCCAGTTCTCGATCACGATCGTGTCCTCGATGGTGCTGTCCGTGATTGTCGCCATCGTGTTCACGCCGGCGCTTTGCGCGACGTTGCTCAAGCCCATTCCGAAGGGCCATCATGGCGCCAAGAAGGGCTTTTTCGGTTGGTTCAATCGCACGTTCGAGCGCAGCAGCAACGGTTACGCCAATACCGTCGCCCGCGGCCTGAACCGCACCAAGCGCCTCATGGTCGTCTACCTGGCGCTGGTCATTGCGATGGGCTGGATGTTCACCCGCATCCCGACCGCGTTCCTGCCGGCCGAAGACCAGGGCATTCTGTTCGCCCAGATCCAGACGCCGGCCGGCGCCACCGCTGAAGCCACCAAGGCTGTCATCGACGACGCCACCAAGTACCTGCTGACCGAAGAAAAGGACGCCGTCACCTCGGTGTTCGCGGTCAACGGCTTCAACTTCGGCGGCCGCGGCCAGAACGCATCCATCCTGTTCATCAAGCTGCGCGACTGGGAAGAACGCGGCGACGCCAGCCTGAAGGCCGCCGCCGTGGCGGACCGCGCCAACGCGCATTTCGGCAAGACGGAACGCCGCGCGAAATTGTTCGTCGTGCCGCCGCCGTCCGTGATGGACCTGGGCAACGTCACCGGCTTTGACTTCCAGCTTATGGACCGCGCCGGCGTGGGCCACGAGAAGCTGCTTGCCGCGCGCAACCAGTTGCTGGGCGAGGCCGCCCAGAGCCCGGTGCTGGCGGGCGTGCGTCCCAACGGCATCGAAGACGCGCCGCAGTACCAGCTGGACATCGACCGCGAAAAGGCCCGCGCCCTGGGCGTGGCCGTGTCGGACATCAACAGCACGCTGGCCACCGCGTGGGGGTCGTCCTACGTCAACGACTTCATTGATCGCGGCCGCGTGAAGAAGGTGTTCGCGCAGGGCGAGGCTTCCTCGCGCATGCTGCCGGAAGACCTGAACAAATGGTACGTGCGCAACAAGGATGGCGACATGGTGCCGTTCTCGGCGTTCTCCAGCGCGACGTGGAGCTTCGGCCCGCAGAAGCTGAACCGCTATAACGGCGTGCCGTCGTACAACATCCAGGGCCAGGCGGCGCCGGGCTACAGCTCGGGCGCGGCCATGGAAGAAATGGAACGTCTGGCGGCCAAGCTGCCGGTCGGCGTCGGTTTCGAATGGACCGGCCTGTCGTTCGAAGAACGTCTGTCCGGCGCCCAGGCGCCCGCGCTGTACGCGATCTCGCTCATCGTGGTGTTCCTGTGCCTGGCGGCGCTCTATGAAAGCTGGACCATTCCGTCCGCGGTCATGCTGGTGGTGCCGCTGGGGATCATCGGCGCGCTGCTGGCCACGCTGATGCGCGGTCTGTCCAACGACGTGTTCTTCCAGGTGGGTCTGTTGACGACAATCGGGCTGGCGGCCAAAAACGCCATCCTGATCGTGGAGTTCGCCAAGGAGCACTATGAATCGGGCGCCAGCCTGACCGAGTCGGCCATCCACGCCGCCCGTCAGCGTCTGCGTCCCATCCTGATGACGTCCCTGGCGTTCATCCTGGGCGTGACCCCGCTGGCGATTTCCAGCGGCGCGGGCTCGGGCAGCCAGAACGCCATCGGCACGGGCGTCATCGGCGGCATGCTGACCGGCACCTTCCTGGCCATCTTCTTCGTCCCGGCGTTCTTCGTCATCATGCTGCGCGTGTTCAAGGTCAAGCGCATGAGCGAAAACGTCGACAAGCACGACACCAGCGCCAAGGGGCCGCACGACGTGCCGGCGGAGGGCCAACCGTAATGAAACTCCAGATGAGAACCTTGCTGTCTGTATCCCTGGCGGCGGCCCTGGCGGGCTGCTCGCTGGCCCCCACGTATGAGCGCCCCGATGCGCCCATCGACGCCGCCTATCCCACGGGCGCCGCCTACAACGCGGCCCAGGTGGCCGCGCCGGGCGGCATGGCCGTTGCCGACATCGGTTGGCGCGACTTCTTCGGCGATCCGCTCTTGCAACAGCTGATCGAGCAGTCGCTCGTCAACAACCGCGACCTGCGCGTGGCGGCACTGAACGTCGAGGCGGCGCGCGCGCAATACCGCATCCAGCGCGCGGACCTGGCGCCCAGCATCGGCGTGGCGGGGCAGGGGTCTGCCCAGCGCACGCCGGCCGATCTGTCGCCCAGCGGCCAGGCCACCACCAGCCACAGCTATCAGGTCGGCGCTGCCATGTCCGCCTGGGAACTGGACCTTTTTGGCCGCATCCGCAGCCTGAGCGACCAGGCGCTGGAATCCTACCTGGCGCTGGACGAGACGCGCACCGCGACGCAGCTCACGCTGATCGCCGAGGTTGCGAATGCTTACCTGACGCTGCGCGCGGACCAGGAGCTGCTCAGCCTGACGCGCGACACGCTCAAGAGCCAGGAAGATTCCTACGACCTGACCAAGCAGAGCTACGACCAGGGCCTGTCCACGGCGCTGGACCTGAGCCAGGCCGAAGTGTCGCTGCGCACGGCCCAACGCAACCTGTCGCAATACACGCGCCAGGCCGCGCAGGACCGCAATGCGCTGGTGCTGCTGGTCGGCCAGCCGCTGTCGCCGCAGATCGCCGCGGCGCTGGACAACGCGATCAAGCTGGACGACAGCATGCTGCCGACCACGCTGCCCGCCGGCCTGCCGTCCGACCTGCTGGTCCGCCGGCCGGACATCCGCGCGGCCGAGCATCAGCTCAAGGGCGCCAACGCCAACATCGGCGCGGCGCGCGCGGCGTTCTTCCCGACCATCAGCCTGACGGGTTCGGCCGGCACCGCCAGCGCCAGCCTGGGCGGCTTGTTCGATGGCGGTTCGGGGGCGTGGAGCTTCGTGCCCCAGATCACCGTGCCGATCTTCGCGGGCGGCTCGCTGCTGGCAGGGCTGGACCTGGCAAAGGTGCAGAAGAACATCCAGGTGGCTCAGTACGAAAAGTCGATCCAGACGGGTTTCCGCGAAGTCGCGGACGCGCTGGCTGGCCGCGGCACGCTGGACGAGCAGATTCAGGCTCAGCGCCTGCTGGTGGACGCCAACCAGCGCGCGTATGACGCGTCGGAACAACGTTTCCGGCAGGGCATCGACGACTACCTGAGCGTCCTGGATTCGCAGCGCTCGCTCTACACCTCGCAGCAGGCGCTGGTCGACACGCGTCTGGCACGGCTGACCAATCTGGTCACGCTGTACAAGGTGCTGGGCGGCGGATGGACGGAACGCACGGCGGCCGCGCCTGCCACGCCTGCGACGCCCGCGGGCTGACATTCCGGCGCGTGTTTCGCGCATGCAATGCAAAACGGGCCGATCTTGCGATCGGCCCGTTTTTTTGCGTGCCAGACAACTGCCAAACGCTCAGAGGTCAGGCGCGCTTCTTGGCGATCAGGCCCACCACGAACAGCACGATGATTGCGCCGACGACGGAACCAATCCAGCCCGCGGGTTCGCCGGGCTGGTACCACCCCAGCGACTGGCCCAGAAAGCCGGCAACGACGGCGCCGATGATGCCCAGAATGGTGGTCATGATGATCCCCATGTTCTGGTCCCCGGGCATGATGGCGCGGGCGATCAGTCCCACGATGAACCCGACGATGATCATGATGATGATGCTCATGCGCGTACTCCTTACTAGGGAAAAGGGGGCGAAGTGGACTGATGATACCCACGCCCCGCGCGCTGTCGCTGTAACAACTGGTGTGCGGCCCTGCCGTTGCGGAAATGCTGCGGATGACTGGACCGCCGGCCCCAACGTACAGGCTTAGGATGTCAGGTCGATGAGCTGGCGCACATCCTTGGTCAGCGCTTCAATGCTGTCGGTGTCTGAGGCCAGGAGGCGTGCTTTGCCGTCCTTGTCGAAAATGTACACACCGCGGCTGTGCGTCACTTCGTACATGTCGGCGTCGTCGCCGGGGCGGGGCTTTTCGATCTGGTACGCCACCCGGTACCGGCGCGCCAGGTCGGCGATCTGCCGTTCGTCGCCCGTCACGCCGATGGCGCTGTTATTGAAAGCGTTGACGTAGGCTTGCAGGATGTCGGGCGTGTCGCGGTGAGGGTCCACGCTGACGAACAGAATGCGCACGTCCTTGGCCTTGTCACCCAGGTTCTGCAGCACGGCAGTCAACTGCGCCATGGTCGTCGGGCAGATGTCCGGGCAACTGGCGTAGCCGAAAAACAGCAGCACCGTCTTGCCCTTCAGGTCGTCGCTGCTGACCGTCTTGCCGCCCGCGCCGGGCAGCGAGAACTTCAGATCCGGCAGGTGGCCCTTGACGTTGTAGAGCGTCCAGTCCACGTTCCTGTCGCCGCACGCGGCAAGAAACACACACAAGGCCAACAGCAGTCCGCGAAAGTAGCGGCCGGTAATCAGGTGTCGCATGGGTCCAGTAGCCGGAAGGGGGTAAACCTTTCGGATTTTACCTGCTCGATCTGAGGACAGCGGCATACGGCTGCAATGCCTTGTGCCCGCGCAAGGCCGGAGCAAAAAAACGGCCCGCTCGATGGCGGGCCGTCTTGGCAAAAGGGCGGCGCGTGCCGCTGCGCTTTCAAGGCGTCAAACACCCGCTGGAGTGCACGGCAAGGTGCGGCAGTGCGTCAAGGGTGTCAGACACCGTCCCATGCCAAATTGCCGGCAAAGCCACGGGTGTCCGACACCGCCATCAGTTAGCCGTCATCCCGCTATGACGCAGCAGCGCGTCGATACGCGGCGCGCGGCCGCGGAAGGCGGCGAACGATTCGGCCGCCGGGCGCGAGCCGCCCACGGCCAGCACTTCGCGGCGGAAACGCGCACCGGTTTCCGGATCCAGCGTGCCCAGCGCGTTGCCCGCCTGCTTGGCGGCGGCTTCCTCGAAGGCCTCGTACGCGTCGGCCGACAGCACTTCGGCCCACTTGTAGCTGTAATAACCCGCGCCGTAGCCGCCCGCGAACAGATGCGAGAAGGCATGCGGCAGACGGTGCCATTCGGGCGGGAACAGCACGGCAACTTCCTTGCGCACTTCCTGCAAGAGCGCCAGCACTTCGGAAATCGACGCGCCCTTGCTGCGGTCGTGCATCAGCATGTCGAACAGCGCGAACTCGATCTGGCGCACGGTCTGCATGCCGCTCTGGTA
>CBHWAL010000181.1:0-8305 GCA_966111495.1 uncultured Achromobacter sp.
TTCACGGTCGGCGATCAGCTGCTGTGGGGCGCTGCCGAGCCGCTGCGCCGCATGCTGCGCATTGCGCTGAACGAAGCCTGATGCCGGGACGGGCTGCTGGTTCAGCCGCCCGTTTCACGCAACGATGCAGTCAGGGCACCTTCGGGTGCCCTTTTTTGTTTGGCGTGCAATGAGCCGGTGGGGAAGGCCGCGGCGCACCATCGTGGCGCAGCGCGGTTGCGCGCGGCGGGCATCCGGTCCGAAAAAGGCGCCGCGTGTTCCAGTCGGCCAACGTACGCGCCCCGTTCAGGTTTGTGAAATGCGCTCGATCCATTACACTTTTCGGGTGAATTGAGGCACTTTTTTGCGCTGCAAATGGCGCGAATGGGCCCAGGCCCGTAATTCGATTACAAGAACGGAATTCCAGCTTATGACCCAGCGTTCGCGCCACGTGAAGCATGCCCGCCGTTTGAAAGCCCTCCAGTGGGCCATTGCGCTGGCGATCGGCTCAAGCGTCTGCGGGTCGGCGCTGGCCATGCGCGTCGGGCATTCGCGCGTCGTTTCCGTGCCGGGCGCGCCGCTGCAGGCGACCGTGGGTCTGCAGGAATTGACGCCCGAAGAGATCAGTTCGCTCAAGGTTTCCATTGCCGACGAAGCCGCCTGGCAGCGCGCGGGGGTCAAGCCACCGGTGCCGCTTGCCAGCATGGTGGTTCGCGTCGAAGACGGGATAGACCCGACGCGCAAGAATCTGCGAGTGCGGTCTACGCAGGCGCCGGCGGGCGGGGCAGTGGATCTGCTGCTCGACATCAATTCCAGTTCGGGACAGCGCCAGGTGCAGGTCAGCATCCTGGTGCCGCTGCGCGGCACCAGCGCCGATGTCACGCCCGCCGCCGTGGGCGCCCCTGGCCGCGCGGGCGGCACGTCGGGCACGGTCACGGTGAAGTCGGGCGATTATCTATTTGCCATCGCCCAGCGCAATGCGGTGCCCAACGCGTCGGTCTATCAGATGCTGGTCGCGCTGTGGCGCGCCAATCCGCAGGCCTTCATCCAGAACAACATGAATCTGGTGCGGTCCGGCCAGACGCTCAAGATTCCGGACGCCGCCACGGTGCGCGCCATCGATCCTGCCGAAGCCCGCCGCATCTTCAACGAGCATGCCGAGGCCTATGCCAAGTACCGCGGCCGCGTGGGTGCCGCGGCGGGGGCGAATCCATCGGTGGTCAAGGGACAGGACGCCGCCTCCGGCACGGTCGCACCGCCGGCCGATACTGGCGTCGCCACCGCCGCGCCGACGCAAGACCGCGTGCGCCTGTCGACGGGCGAGGTCCAGGACGCCGCCGCCGCGCAAGCCGAGGCGCAGGCAGATGCCAAGACATCCGCCGATCGTGCGCTGGCCGATACGCAAGGGCGCGTCAACCAGCTTCAAAGCAATGTAGACGCATTGACCAAGGCCGTTGCGCAGCAGTCTGGCGCGGCCGCGGCAGGTGCGGCAGGTGCTAGTGCTTCGGGCACTGCCGGTGCGACGGGTACTTCGGGCGCAGCAGGCACTCCGGGTGCAGCAGGCGCGCCGGGTGCAACTGGGACGCCGGGCGCAGCAGGCACTACGGGCGCAGCAGGCGCAACGGGTGCAGCAGGCACTACGGGCGCAGCAGGCACTTCGGGCGCAGCAGGCGCAACGGGCGCAGCAGGCACTCCGGGTGCAGCAGGCGCACCGGGTGCAACTGGCACGCCGGGTGCAGCAGGCACTCCGGGCGCAGCAGGCACTCCGGGCGCAGCTGGCACTCCGGGCGCAGCTGGCACTCCGGGCGCAGCTGTCACGCCGTGGGCAGCAGCCACTTCGGGGGCAGCAGGCACTTCGGGCGCAGCAGGCACTTCGGGTTCAGCAGGCGCAACGGGCGCAGCAAGCACTCCGGGTGCAGCAGGCGGTTCGGGCGCAGCAGGCACGCCGGGCGCAGCAGGCTCCCCCAACGCAGCAGGCACCCCCGGCGCGACGGGCTCCACGCCTGCGGACGCCGAGAAACCCGTCGGCACGCTTCCGGATAAAACCGTGCAAACTGGCATGCCCGGCTGGCTGGCCGACAATCTTCTCGTGATCGTTACCGCGGTGCTGGCGCTGGTCGCCTTCGCTATCGCCTGGCTGTTGCGCCGGGCGGGCGCGCGGCGCGACGACGATGACGAGGACAACTACACGTACAACGAGCCGGCGCTGGATACGGCAGCGCTGAACCGCAAGCTCGATACCATCAATCTCGACCTGGACGTACCGCCCACGGACGAACCGCGCCGTATCGGCGGTCCTCGGGTTTGAAGCATGTCTAGAGTTGCATTGGGGCTGGCGTATGACGGCTCCGCCTGGCAGGGTTGGCAGACACAGCCGCACCGGCAAACGGTGCAGGATTCGTTGGAGTCCGCCCTGGCCAGTTTCTGTGGCGTCACCGACCCGGTGCCCACGATCTGCGCCGGACGCACGGACACCGGCGTGCATGGCGCGATGCAGGTGGTCCATCTGGACACCGCGCTGAATCGCAAGACCGAATCCTGGGTGCGCGGCGTCAATGCGTTTCTGCCCCCCAGCATTTCCGTGCAATGGGCCGAGGAAGTCTCCGACGAGTTCCACGCGCGCTTTTCGGCGCGCGCTCGCACCTACGTCTATCTGCTCTGGCGAGGCCGCGTGCGTCCGGCGCTATGGGCGGGACGTGCGGGCTGGTGCTTTCAGCCGCTGGATGTGGACGCCATGCGCGAGGCCGCAAGGGCGCTGGTCGGCGAGCATGATTTTTCCAGCTTCCGGTCCTCGCAATGCCAGGCCAAGCACCCGGTGCGGCACATGCACAGCCTCGAGATCGAGGAGCGCGGACCGTTCCTCGTCTTTACGCTGAAGGCAAACGCGTTTCTGCATCACATGGTGCGCAACATCATGGGCGCGCTGCTGCAGGTCGGGCAGGGCAGGGAATCGGTGGACTGGATGACGCAGCTTCTGGCGTGGCGCGACCGTAGACGAGGTGCGCCGACCTTTGCGCCGGACGGCCTGTACCTTGCCGCCATCGACTACCCGGACGCCTTCGGCCTGCGCGAACTCGACGGCGGGGCGTCGCTGCTGTCGCCCTTTACTCAATCCTATTAGGGAAGCCGCCGCGCCGCCGGCGGAAACCCGCGCCTTTCTGGAGGCATGCGCCATGCAACGCCGCGCGTTTCTGAAGCAGACCGCCCTGGGCGCCGCCGCCGGCAGCGCCGTGCTGGCGGCTCCCGCCATTGCGCAGGACGCGCCCAACCTCACATGGCGGCTGGCTTCGGATTTTTCGGCCGACGCGCCCGCGCTGTTCGCAGGGGCTGCCGACGTCGCGCGTTACGTGGCCGAGGTCACGGAAGGGCGCTTCAACATTGAAGTCTTTCCGGCCGGCCAGTTGTTCCAGCCGGGGCAGGCGCTGGAGGCGGTGCAGCACCGCATTGTCGAGTGCGGCCATGCGGCGTCGGCCCGGTACTTCGACACGGATCCGGCGCTGTGCTTTGACGGTGGTGTGCCGTTTGGTTTGAACACGCGTCAGATGAACGCGTGGATGCGGCAGGGCGAAGGGCTGACCCTGACGCGCGAGGCCTTCGGCAAATTCAGCATCCTGAACTTTCCGTGCGGCTATACCGGCGCCCAGATGGGCGGGTGGTTCCGCGGCGAAATCAAGACCGTTGATGACCTGCGCGGACTCAAGGTGGCGGCTGACGGCTTTACCGGCCACATCCTGTCGCGGTTGGGCGCAACGCCCGTCGACATTCCCGCCGGCGAGGTGCATGCCGCACTGGCGCAAGGCCTGGTGGACGGGGCGGCCACGATCGGCCCGTTCGACGATGAGCGGTTCGCGTTGTTCGAGGTCGCGAAGAACTACTACTTTCCGGGCTGGTGGGCCGGCACGCAGCAGTTGTCGCTGTACGTGAATCAGGACGCTTATGGCGAACTGCCCAAGTCCTATCGGACCGCGCTGTCGCTGGCTTGCGCCGCCGCATGCAACGACATGATCGCCACGTTTGACGCCAACAATCCGGAGGCCTTGCGCCGGTTGGCATCGCAGGGCGCCCAACTGAAGGCGTATCCGCGGCCGGTGCTGCAAGCCGCGCACGAAGCCACGCTGGCAGCCTGCAATGAATTGAGCGCCAACGACGCGCTGTTCAAGAAGCTGTACGACAGCATGCTGGCTTTCCGCAACACGCAGGTCCCCTGGTTCCGCATGGCCGAGGGCAGCTTCGACAATATGGTGGCGACGCTGGGCGCGCGCGGCGGATAGGGTTTTAGACGCGGGGCCGTGACGCGGGCCCCTTGCGCGGTCCGGATATACTGGCCCAGCCCGTCGCCGCGGGGCGACACTTCCAGAATATGCCATGCGTACACGCATAAAGATCTGCGGGCTGACCCGCGAAGAAGACATCGAAGCCGCCGTTTCAGCGGGCGCCGATGCGATCGGCTTTGTCTTCTATCCCAAGAGCAAGCGCTGCCTCACGGCCACGCGCGCCGCGCAGTTGCGCCGCGGGGTGCCGGCGTTTGTCGACGTCGTCGCGCTCTTCGTGAATGCGCTTGAGGAAGACGTGCGCACCGTTCTGGGCGAAGTTGGCCCCGACCTGCTGCAATTCCATGGAGACGAAACGCCGCTGGAATGCGCGCGCTACGGGCATCGCCATCTGCGCGCGTTTCGTGCCGGGGCGCCCGGTCTGGAGACTGCGGAAAACCTCGCAACCACTTGCCGCGCGTACGGCCAGGCGGCGGGATGGTTGTTCGACAGCTACAGCGCTGGTTATGGCGGTAGCGGGCATGGATTCGACTACGCGTTGCTGGACGATGTGCGCGCTGATCCGATGTCTCGCCCGCTGATCCTGTCCGGCGGTTTGAATGCGGAAAACGTGGGCGCGGCCATCGAATCGGTGCGCCCTTTTGCGGTTGATGTGAGTAGTGGCGTCGAAGTCGAGCAAGGAATAAAAAGTTCTGATAGAATCTCGTTCTTCGTTGCTGCGGCACATGACGCAGACACGAAATTGAAGGAAAAGAAGTAGTGCTGTAAAGCGCATTTAATGCGCGCGTGGATAGGGCAGTTTGGTTAAGCCGCAAGGCAAATGCTGAATACCCAGAAACGCAATAAACACCGCAAATAATCATCCAAGACGATTTGCACAGTTTAAAAAAGCACTATATAATTCTTCTTCTTTGCAGGCGGTTAGCTCAGCTGGTTAGAGCGCCACGTTGACATCGTGGAGGTCGTTGGTTCGATTCCAATACCGCCTACCAAATTCCTGCAAAGGTGTGTTCGATAGAGCTAGTCGGACACAGACCTGAAAAGCCGCGTAAGTCTTATGACTTCGCGGCTTTTTGCTTTTCCGCGCGCGTTCTTGCATCAGTACCCACGCAGGTATATTCCCTCTTTCCCAATTCAAAGCCCGCCCATGCACTTCACGTTGAAGGCGTTCATTCTGGCTCAGTTGCTGTGGCTGCCCGGCTGCGTAATAAAGCTGCCAGCGCCGGCACAATCGGCCAGCGCGGAGGCGCCGATGTATGCCGGCGGTGATCGCCGCTCGGCGGCTGCGTTGCGCGCGGGCGATGAACAGCAGGCCGCCGAGGCCGTGAAGACGTTTGGTTCGTCATCGGCGGCGGCGCAGGCGCGGGTCGAAGAGGGCTATCGCCTGTTTCGCGAAAACCAGCCCGGCGCCGCCATGCGGCGTTTCAATCAGGCCTGGCTGCTCAATCCCGACAACCCCGAGGTGTACGCGGGGTTTGCGGTGGTCCTTGAAAGCCAGCGCAAGATCTGCCAGGCGATGAGCATGATGGACCGCGCGATCAGCCTGAATCCGCCGGCGTTTCGCGGCATCCATGCGGACGCGGGCCGGATTGCGGCGCGTTGCGCGGCCGAGGATAAGACGCTGCCGCCCGAGGCACGCATTGCGGCCACGACGCGTTCCGATGAGTGGTACCGCAAGGGCGAGGCCGTCGAGCCCGACAAGGGCTACCTGTATGCGTCGTGGGCCACGGCCTATTATTGGCGAGGCCAGTATGGTGAGGCGTGGGCCATGGTTCATAAGTCGCGCGCCGCGGGCGGCAGCCCCGACGCGGAATTCGTCAGAATGCTACGCGCCAGGATGCCGGAGCCCGCGGCATCGTGAACGGCGCGGGGCAGGAAACCGGCTGGCTCCCCGTCAGCCCATTTGCGATATCCTGCACACCATCATGATGAGAGCACTTTGGTTATGCCTGGGCTGCCTGATGCTGGCGCTGGGCGTCATCGGCGCCTTTCTGCCGGTGATGCCGACGACGATCTTCCTGATCCTGGCGGTGGGCTGCTTTTCGCGCTCGTCGCCCCGGCTCGAGAAATGGTTGCTGGACAGCCCCACCTACGGTCCGTCGCTGCGCGCCTGGCGTGAACAGGGCGCGGTGTCGCGCAAGGGCAAGACGTATGCCAGCCTGGGCATGGCCGCGGGCTATGTGCTGTTTTACTGGAGCGCGAATCCGTCGCCGTTGCTGGCCATCGGCGTGGGCATCTTCTTCTTGGCCAGCGCGGCCTACGTGCTCAGCCGGCCCAGCCCGCATGCCGACGGGCGGGGCAATGGGCAGGGCACCGACCCGGCCACAGACCCGGCCGATACGTCTTCGCGCAAATAGCCCGCGCCCCCCCTTACAGCTCAATGCGAATGCCGCGGATCCCCGCGCGTCTCCACCACCTTCAAATACAGCGTCGCCGCCTCCAGGCATCCGCCAGTGGACAGTTGTCCCACGGTCTGCCGGTAGAGCTCCTGCCAGGGCGTCTGCGACGGCGGCGCTTCGTACGGCGGTTCCTGGCGGCGCCGTTCCAATTCTGATTCATCGACCTGCAAGGTGACCGACCGCTGATTCAGGTCCACGCGGATCCGGTCGCCTGTGCGCAGGAGCGCAAGCCCGCCGCCCACCGCGGCTTCCGGCGACATGTTCAGGATGGAAGGGCTGGCCGACGTGCCGCTCTGGCGGCCGTCACCCATGCAGGGCAACGAGTCGATGCCGCGCTTGATCAGGTGCGCCGGCGGCGCCATGTTCACGACTTCCGCGCTGCCGGGGTATCCCACGGTGCCCGCGCCGCGGATCACCAGGATGCAGTGTTCGTCGATGTTGAGGGCCGGGTCTTCGATGCGGGCGTGATAGTCCTCGGGGCCTTCGAACACGATGGCGCGCGCGTCGAATGCGTTTTCCGAGCCGGGCTCCGACAGGTATGTGCGGCGGAACGCCTCGCCCACGACCGACATCTTGATGATGGCGCTGTCAAAAAAGTTGCCGGACAGCACGATGAAGCCGGCGCGGTGCTTGAGCGGCGTGTCGCAGCTTCGGATCACCTGCGCATCGTGCGTCCTGGATGCCGCCGCGATGTCGCCGATGGTCTTACCCGACACGGTCCCGCAGTCAGGATGCAGACGGCCCGCCGCCAGCAGCTCGTGCAGCACGGCCGGCACGCCGCCCGCGCGGTGAAAGCCTTCGCCCAGGTATTCGCCCGCCGGCACGCAATTGACCAGCAGCGGTACGTCTTCGCCCAGCCGTTGCCAGTCGTCCAGACTCAGGTCGACGCCCATGTGGCGCGCAATCGCGATCAGGTGGGGCGGGCAGTTGCTGGACGCGCCCAGCGCGGAGGCGACGACGATGGCGTTCTCGAACGCCTGCCGCGTCATGATGTGCGACGGACGCAGGTCCTCGCGCACCATGTCGCAGATGCGCATGCCGGTGGCATACGCCATCTGGCCGCGCTCGCGATACGGTGCGGGAATGCTGGCACAGGTGGGCAGCGACATGCCCAGCGCTTCGGCCAGCGAATTCATGGAAAGGGCGGTGCCCATGGTGTTGCAGTGGCCGATCGACGGCGACGACGCCGTGGCCAGGGCCATGAAGCCCTCGTAGTCCAGCTTGCCCGCGGCCATCAGGTTGCGCGCGTGCCAGATGACGGTGCCCGATCCGACGCGCTGCCCCTCGTGCCAGCCGTCCAGCATGGGCCCGCCGGACAATACGATGGCCGGGATGTCCACGGTGGCCGCCGCCATCAGGCAGGCGGGCGTGGTCTTGTCGCATCCGGTAGTCAGCACCACGCCATCCAGCGGATAGCCGTGCAGGATTTCCACCAGCCCCAGATATGCCAGATTGCGGTCCAGCGCCGCGGTGGGCCGCCGGCCCTGTTCGGCCAGCGGGTGCACCGGGAACTCCATCGGAATGCCGCCGGCGTCCCGGATGCCCGCCTTGATGCGTTCGGCCAGCGCCAGATGATGGCGATTGCAGGGCGCCAGGTCGCTGCCCGTCTGTGCGATGCCGATGATCGGCCGCCCCGATTGCAGTTCCTGGCGCGTC
>CBHWAL010000182.1:0-8296 GCA_966111495.1 uncultured Achromobacter sp.
ACGGCGCGAAAGCGCGGGCGCAATGGCATCGGGTGGGCGTTGCTTGCCGGCCTGATCAGTGCGCCGGTCGCGGGCATTTTCCTCACGCGCATTTCCAACCGGTCGCCGCTCGCCAGCCAGCCGCTCCTTTCCGCGCATATCGAATGCCTGCATTGCGGCGAACGCAATCTGCGCGAGGCGCGCGTGTGCCGGCATTGCGGCGGCGACGTGACGGAAAGCGGCCTGGCCGCGGTGCGGCAGGCAATGCCTGCCGGATACTGGTTCGACCTGCCCGACCCCGCATTCAAGTTGATGAGGACTGCCGACCGCGTGGCGCTGGTCAAGCCGGTTCCGCCGTGGATCGTGGTGGACGAATCGCTCGACTCCATCGTCATCGGCAGCCGCTGGCCCGGAAAGCTTTGGCGCGTGCGCGTCGAGAAGCAGGGCGATATGTCCGATCTGGTGGCGCAGCCCGGCTATTGGCGCGCCAGTGCCATCGAATTGCTGGAAGAGCTGCCCCTGTCAGCGCTGTTTGGTCCGAAGGGCGAGGCGGTGCTGGAGATCATCGCGCAGATCGACTCGCTGTCACGCACCGACGCGCAAGCGCTGGCAGACCACCTGCCGGAGAACGCATGGATGGCCTACAGCCGCGCCTGGATGCGCTGGTCGCAGCAGGACGGCGAGCCGGCTGCGGATGACGAGGGCGATTGGCGCGGCGCGCTGGCCGCCACCCGGCGGAGCGACAAGGCTCGGTCGCCGGTGCATTCCGGCTTTCTGCTGATCCACAGCCAATTGCGGCAGCGCGCCGAGCAACTGGACGGCGGCAACGCGTTTACGCTGATCGAGGAAGACGGCGAGACCGAACAGGTGTTGAACCCAATGTGGCAAGCCGCTTGCGACGCGCTGCTGTTTGCGGCCATGGCGCGCGCTGCGCCGCAGTATGTGACCGACGAAGACGCGATCACGCTGTTGCAAGCCTGGGCTGGCGTGTTCGACGGCGCAAGCCAGCGCGCCTGACCTTCACCACATTGCTTCGTTCAGGATCTTCCGGGCCCGCTTGAACGTAATGACCGCTAGCCCGGCGGCCAGAATCAAAGCGATCCAGCCGTTCATGTTGAACTTCATTTTGCGCGCGTAGTTCGCGTCATGCACCAGCTTGGCGTCGACCAGCGTTTCACCGTTCTTGCGCACGCCGTACACCCGGACGGGAATGGCCATGTTGTACTGAAGCGCAATCGTGCTGTCGGTTAGCTGCGCGTCGTTTTCGACCACCGTGAATTCCACGCGCTCGCCTTCGGTATACGGGACCTTGTAGGTCGCGTCAAAAAACTTGAAGACCATGTAGGGATAGTTGCCCGAATACACGCAGAGCGCGCCGTAGGACTCCCATCGCCCGCGAATTTTCGCCTTGGTGTCGCAGCTTGCCACCTTGTCCACCCGCAAACTGATCGTGTTCAGTTTCGCGGGGTCGTAAGGCAGGCGAATGTCTTTTGCCGCGTTGAAGCAGTAGACGGCGACACCGACGAGTATGAGTGCGGCAATCGCGGGAATGCGGCAAGGCAGGAGGGCGCGTTTCCAGTCAGCCAGTTCACTGCTCATGCCGGCTGACTGGATAAACGTTGACGGCGTGTGTGGGGGCCTTGGTCTATTTTCATGACGCGCGCTGCAGAATTTGCGAGCGCCAATTTTAAACACGCGCTAGAACACGCCCATTGCCCCGATTCCTGCCTACTTCGGATCGCAGTGATTCCGGAACGCTTTCTCGCCGGCATCGGAAACCTCTACCCACTTCTGATCGGGCGGCGCGTCCTGCACGTAGCTGTCGTGCCAGTTCCACCATTTGTATGGCGGCGTCTGCGGATAACCCTTTGGCGAATCCTCCCAGGTCTCCTGCCGTCCCAGCGGCGTGATGTCCAGGTAGTTCCACGTGCCGCCCATCTGCTCGTCGCCCCGGTTGTTCAGAAAATACGTGCGATAAATGCGGTCGCCGTCGCGAAAGAACACGTTGGTGCCGTGCCATTCGTCCACGCCAAAATCCGCGTCGAAACCGTCGGTCAGCGTGAACCACGGCATCGTCCAACCCATGCGCGCCTTCAGCCGTTCAATGTCTGCCTGCGGCGCGCGGGACACGAAGACCAGCGTCGTGTCGCGTGCGTTCAGATGCGCGAGGTGGGCGACCTGGTCAGCCACCATCGAGCAGCCGCGGCACGCGTGGTCCGGCCAGCCGAACACGCCTGGTTCATGAAACGCGCGGTAGACGATCAGCTGCCGGCGCCCGTCGAACAGGTCGCGCAATGTGACCTTGTCCGCCGGGCCTTCAAACACGTATTCCTTGTCCACCGCAGTCCAGGGCATGCGGCGCCGTTCGGCCGCCAGCGCGTCGCGTGCGCGCGTGTGGGCTTTTTCCTTGACCAGCAGTTGTTGGCGGGCGGCTTCCCAGTCTGCAGCGGATACGACCGGGGGCGTTTGCAGGGTTGGTTGATCGCCGTTGCCGGCGGATGCGGGGGGCGTGGACATGGCTTGATCCTCCTGGTGGGGCTGATCCCGAGGGCGCAGTGACGGCGCGGGTGTAAGAACAGTGTGGCACCGGGAGGGAGCGGGCAGGGGTAACAAATCTGGCGTGATCTGTCTTCGCTGCGTCAGGCAGGGATCAGCGCCGCCTCCCGGGGCATCGCCTGTGCAGTCCATCCCCGCAGGCTGTCGCGCAGCAGCGAGACGGCGGCCTGACCGCTTTCGTTCAGGCGGTGCGCCGCGTACAGGCCAAACTGCGCGCTCAGCGGCAGCGCGCCTTCGTCCCCGATGGAAATCACGCGCATGGTGTCGGGCCGCAGGCACTCGGTTGTCAGCAACGCCACCCCCAAGCCATTCTCGACGGCCGCGATCGTGGCGCCCACGTTGTGGCTGGTCAGCGAAACCCGGAAATCCCGCCCCGATGCCGTCAGCGCATCAAAGGCCAGCCGGCGCCACGAGCACGGCTCCGCATACACGATCACGTCCAGCGGCTGGTCCGGGTCCAGGGTTTCGTCGATGCCGCATGCCCAATGCAGATCCACGGTCCACGACTCGATGGGTTCGTCGACGAACCCCACGCAGGCGCCTACCGCCACGTCCAGCGTGCCATCCTGCCAGCGCGCGGCCAGCCGCTCGCCGTCGTCGATGACGACATCCAGATGCAGGTTGGGACACGAGCGGCGCAATCGGCCCAGCGCCGCCGGCAGCGCAGCCACTGCCACGTCCTCGGACAGCCCGATGCGCACGCTGCCCGCCACCGCGCGTTCACGCAGACGCGCCGCAGCGGCCTCGCCCAGCGCGAGGATGCGGTTGGCGTAGCTAAGCAGTACTTCGCCCTCGGTGGTGGGCGCCATGCCGCGGCCGGTGCGATGGAGCAGCCGCTTGCCCACCATTTCCTCCAGCCGGCGGATTTGCGTGCTAAGCGCCGACTGCGCGCGGCCAGCTTGGTCCGCTGCGCGGCTCAGGCTGCCGTAACGGCAGACGGCGACAAAGGTGCGAAGCAGGGCGGGGTCGAAATCGGCTGACATTATCAATACCTGAAATCTAGTTTACGAGATATCAGTCTAGCTGTAACCCTGCTGCGTGCCTAGGATGACCCTTGTCGCGAAATGTCCGACTCAACTCAAGGAACCATCCACCATGACACAACCCCAAAATCAGCGCGTTGTCCTCGCCTCCCGCCCGATTGGCCGCCCCAAGGCCAGCGATTTCCGCGTCGAACGCGCGCCTATTCCCGAACCGGCCGACGGCCAGGTGCTGCTGGAAGTCCAGACTTTGTCGCTGGACCCGTACATGCGCTGGCGCGTCAGCGATGAAAAGTCGTACGCCACGCCTATGGAGATCGGCGACGTGATGGTTGGCGGGACTGTTGCCCGCGTTCATACGTCGCGTCATCCCGACTGGCGCGAAGGCGACATCGTGCTGTCGTCTGCCGGCTGGCAACGCTACGCGCTGTCCGACGGTACCGGCCTGCGCCGGCTCGATCCGGCCAACGCACCGCCCTCGACCGCGCTCGGCGTACTGGGCATGCCCGGCCTGACCGCCTATGTCGGACTGCTGAACATCGGCCAGCCCAAGCCGGGTGAAACCGTCGTCGTGGCGGCCGCGAGCGGCGCGGTGGGTTCGGTTGTTGGCCAGATCGCCCGCATCAAGGGCGCCCGCGTCGTGGGCATCGCCGGTGGTCCGGAAAAGTGCGCCTTTGTGAAGGAAGAACTGGGCTTTGACGTGGTCGTGGACCACCACGCGCCGGATTTCGCGCAGAAGCTGGCCGAGGCCTGCCCCGACGGCATCGACGTCTATTTTGAAAATGTCAGCGGCCATGTGTGGGACGCCGTCCTGCCCCTGCTGAACGACTTTGCCCGCGTGCCGGTGTGCGGCCTGATCGCCAATTACAACGACGGCCCCGCCGACCGCGGCGGTCCGGACCGATTGCCCGCCACCATGCGCGAGATTCTTTCGCGGCGTATCACCATGAAGGGGTTCATCGTGTTCGACTTCCCGAAGGAACAGGAAGACGAGTTCCTGCGCGTGGCCGGGCAGTGGATCCGCGAGGGCAAGCTGCGGTGGCGCGAGGATGTCGTCAACGGTCTGGAAAATGCGCCCGAAGCGTTGATCGGTCTGCTCGAGGGAAAGAACTTCGGGAAGCTGGTGGTGCGGGTGGGAGACTGACGCCTTGCGGCCTTGCGGCCTGGCGTTCTGGCGTTGGCGCTCTATTGGCCGACGGTGCGCGCCTTGCTGCGCCGCACCTTTGGCCGGGGTGCCACGCCCAGGCGCGGATCCCGCGCCACCGCCAACGCCGCAAGCGTTGATGCAATCGATTCGAACGACTCGCTCGATTGCGGCAAGTACAGCCACTTCCCCAGCACTGGATGCGGCATTAGCTCAGGAACGTCCGCCAGCAGCGCCGCGTGGCGGTCTTGCGACGTGCAGACCATCAGGCCATTCCACGGATCGTCCCGGTCGGCCACGATCAGATACAGCAATCCGTCCAGGTACGCGGCGTCGGCCCCGAACATCTTGCGGTGCACATAGCCGGCATCCCGCTCCAAGGATTCGAGGATCCACAAGAGCGAGTTCTGGCGGGCGCCGCGCGGCTTCCTGGGCGGTGCGAAGGGATCAGGCTGTTTGCGCATGGGAAGAAAGTGTAGCCAATCAGGCGCTAGAAGCACGTCATTCGCTAGGACCCAAATGATTTAAACACCGGCTCCAGCGGCATCAGCGGGCCGTACTTCTTGAATTTCTCCCAGTTCTCCGCGGCCTGGCGCAGTTCCTCGTTCTTTTGCGCCTCTTCAAGGATTTCCTTGACGCGCGGCGCCAGGGCGCTGGACAGATCGATGATGTCGTTGGCGGTGTAGCCGCGCTCCCAGCGTGCACGCAGGGTCATGTCATCGCCCTTGGCGCGCATGGCGCGCGTCGCCTCCTTGATCAAGGCCTTGCGTTGATCTGCAGAAAGGCGTTCCGCGAATGAAATGCCGGCCACCAGGCCCTGGACGAAGCCCTTTTCTCGATATCCCGTCGTAGCGGCAACCTCGCTGGCGACGCTGCGGCTGATGACCTTTGGCGCAAGGTTGTCCCGTATCCAGCTCCGGCTGAGCCGCAGCAGCCCGGCGCACAGGCCCTGGCCGAAGCCCGATCGCATGCCGTCAGCTCGCGCCGCATCCTGCGCTTCGGCGTAGGTCATGGCGAACTGCACCATCAGCATGATCGCGTCTTGGGGACCGGGCATCAGGAAGTCGGCCACCCAACCTGCCGCGGTGCCGATCTTGCCCAGCGCGGACGCGGTGCGGCCTGAAACCTTCAAGAGTGAACCGGCTTCTTCGGCCACGATCGTGCTGGCGGGGGTGGCAGGCACAGCGGTTGGCGCCTTTCCATACTGCGCCTCGAGCTCCGCCAAGCGGGGTGGTCCTGAACCGATCTTAGGCGGTTCGCCGGGCACGCGCGGCTTGGTCGGGGTCTGTTCGACCGGCAGTTGGGGCAAGGACGATTTTGGACGAGGCCGCACGGCGGTTTCGGGGTGCTGGATGAACTTTTCATCGGGAAGCCCGGCCTTTACCGCGGGCTCGCGCATGCTGGACAACGATCGATAGTGACCCGAGCCGTCATTCCAGGTTTTCACCTCGCCCGCTTCAAATTCAACTTGTCCAGCCCAGCTGACGCGCCCGCCGCCGGCTGCCTCGGTGTGGCCGATCGGGTTCATGGTGTTCTTGGCTTTGACCGCGTAGATTTCGCCGTCTTTAACGACGAAGTCATAGTTGCCGCGCGCTGTCCTGCCATACCTTCCGCCGACTTCCCGCCATTTGCCGTTGACGTTCTGAAGTTTGATGACGTTGCGCGAAGACCCGAACGCGGGCAGGTCCCGCGGCAGATTTCCGTACGTGGGGCCGCTGGGCTGGCGCTGCATCAGGCGAGGGCCCTGCGAGCCCATCGTCGATTGCTGGACCACGTGCGCGAGCTCGTGCGCCAGAAGCGCTCGCCCCGCTGATGTGCCCGGGGTGTATTCACCTGCGCCCAGCACAATGTGATGGCCGACGGTGAACGCTCGGGCTTGGACCGCATTCGCAGAAGCGATCGCCTGCGCGTCCGAATGCAGCCGGACGTGGCGGAAGTCTTTACGGAAACGCGACTCCATGAACGCCCGTGTGTTGGCGTCAAGGGGTTGGCCTTGGGTTGCCAGGACCTCGCCATGGATCGGCAGATTCTCGATCAATGCCGCGCCGCGAGCATCGACCGGCCGCATCGACGGAAACGTTGGCCCTTGTACGGGATCGCCGAGCGGCATGTCAGACTGTGGCGCCTGTATTCGCATCACGTGTTCGGATATGCGGTGCGCTTCCTGCTCCGACGCGTCGTCAACGCGGCTTATTGCAAGGCCGGCCATCGGAGGGTGCACGGGAATCGGCGCCGTGTCGTGAACACGTGGCGGAAACACGCGCGCAATCGGCGCGTCCCCGTCATTCTTTGCCGTCTCGCCAGCAGGCTCGCGCCACGTCGCAGGTTTCGCCGCGATGCCCTGTGCGCGGCCGTTGGCCGTTGCTTTCTGCGAACCGGCTTTCGGTTTCTGTACGAAAGTGCGCATGGTTTCGCTCCGTTCGTTCAAGCGCCAGATGACGGTGCCTTCGATGTGCCGGCAGACGATCGCCCGTTTCGGCGCGCGCGGCGCGTCAACTATTTTCTCCCTTTATGCGCCTTCGGCAAATCAGGACGGAAATTGCTCGGGCCCCAATATTTCAGTGGTGGGCGAGATGGCATGCTCACACGCCAGATGCGGAACGTAGCCAGAACGCAAGAACCGGATAGCAGACCCAATGACCGATCCCGAGAATGATGGCAAGCGATTCATCTCGGAGGTCTCTCATGAGCCTGTTGCAAGGAAAAGTCGCCATCATCACCGGCGCTTCGTCAGGAATCGGCCGCGCCGCCGCGTTTGCAGACGGGGGAATTCGGCGGTGAAGTGAATGCCGATGCGCATGGACGCGGTGAATCTCGTCGTGGCTCGCACGTCAGGGACGCGGCGCTGAGGCTTGATAGTCAAACTGCCTGACACCTGTTTCTGTAATACTCCGGCATCACTGATTCAACACGCATCCGTTATTAAGCGATCTCGCCAAACCTTCACGGCTTTCGGATTTCCCGCTCATGTCTGAACACCACCAATTCATCTTCCCCCGTGACTTCCATCTGCCGCCGCCCGATTGGCCCGCGTTGGAAGCGAGGCTGCTGGAAGGGGGATACGTCCTGCCAGCACAGGGCGACACCATTCCCTACCGCGCCACCAACATAAACAGTTTTGACGCAGACGACGCGTCATGGCACAGCGTTCATTACTGCCTCGGCCCGGCGGCCAGACCCTACCTGAGCGACATCGTTCGAGAAGACTACGACGCCGATCCCAGAAACTTCCCCATCATGCTGCTGGCCTTCGATGGGCCAAATCCCCGCGTCATGGTCGGCGAAAATCTTTCCGCGCCGAGCGTGCCAGGATCGAGCGAACCCGCCATGCCGATGCCCGCCGAGTCGCACATCGACTACATCGGCGAAGCCTACGAGGATCCGGCCGTCCAATGGCATTGCGAGCAAAGCGGACGCAGTTACCGCATTCTTGAGCTCGATTGGCATTTCACCTTTGCGATGGGATTCCGGATGATGCAATGCGAAGGGCTGGATCGCGAGAGTGCGGAAGGGCTGGCGGGCTTGATTGGGGAACTGACGGGGCAAGTCATGGGCTGCAGCCATCGGCATCTTTGACTGCTGGAAGCCACCAAGCTCGAGACAACTTGATACACCGCTAGGCGCAGTTGGCCGGCAT
>CBHWAL010000183.1:0-8290 GCA_966111495.1 uncultured Achromobacter sp.
GCCGGGCCTTCGCGGGCCGGTGCGTCCGGACGGATCAGATCCGTTCGAAGATCGCGGCGATGCCCTGCCCGCCACCGATGCACATTGTGACGAGCGCATAGCGTCCGCCCACGCGCTGCAATTCATGCAGGGCCTTGGTGGCGATGATGGCACCCGTTGCGCCGATCGGGTGGCCCAGGCCGATGCCGCTGCCGTTGGGATTCACTTTGGCGGCGTCCAGCTTCAGTTCGCGCGACACCGCGCACGCCTGCGCGGCAAACGCCTCGTTCGCCTCGATGACGTCCAGCTGGTCGACCGTCAGACCCGCACGCTTGAGCGCCGCCTGCGTGGCCGGCACCGGACCGATGCCCATGATGTCGGGGTCCACGCCCGCATGCGCATACGCCACCAGCCGCGCCAGCGGCTTGATCCCGCGCTTGGCAGCGACGGAAGCATTCATCAGCACCAGCGCGCCCGCGCCGTCGTTCAGCCCGGACGCATTGCCCGCCGTGACCGTGCCGTTTTCCTTCTGGAACACGGGCCTGAGCGTCGCCAGGCTGTCGGCCGTGACGTCGCGGCGCACGTGCTCATCGGTGTCGAACACGATCTCGCCTTTGCGCGACTTGATCTTCACGGGCACGATCTGGTCGCGGAAGTAGCCTGCGTCAATCGCGGCGGCGGCGCGGCGGTGCGATTCCGCAGCCATGGCGTCCTGGTCCTGCCGGTTGATGCCGAACTTGGCGGCGACGTTCTCGGCCGTGACGCCCATGTGCATCTTGCCGAAGGGGTCGGACAGCGCGCCGGTCATCATGTCCAGCATGACGCTATCGCCCATGCGCGCGCCCCAACGCTGGGCCGGCGCGATGTATGGCGCCCGGCTCATGCTTTCGGCGCCGGCGCCCACGGCGATTTCGGCATCGCCCAGCATGATCGTCTGCGCGGCGGACACGATGGCTTGCAGGCCGGATCCGCACAGGCGGTTGACGTTGAACGCGGGCGTTTCCTTGGAAATGCCCGCATTCATCGCCGCCACGCGCGACAGGTACATGTCGCGCGGCTCGGTATTGATGACGTGGCCGACCGCGACGTGGCCCACTTCGTCGCCAGAGACGCCTGCGCGTTCCAGCGCGGCGCGGATGACGGTGGCGCCCAGATCGCAGGGGGGCACATCCTTGAGCGCGCCGCCGAAATCCCCGATGGCGGTGCGGACGGCCGAAGCGACGATGACTTCATTCATGGTGTTTCCTCCTTGTGGTGCGTTGTGGGTCGCGCGATGCGGTCCATGAAGTGCGTTCCATCATACTGCCCGCCACTCGATACAAAACCCATATCGCAAAGCCACAAAATAATATTGGACAGCTATCGGCGCGTTCCCGGATAGTGGCCGTCGGCGCCTGTCGCGGCGCCCTTGCCCGACCCGGAGCGCTGATGATCGACACGCTGGAACTCACCGCCATTCCTCCCGAGGATGAAGCCTTGCGCGCCGAGGTGCGCGCCTTTCTGGCCGATGCGCTGGATGGCCTGGAGCCCGACGAACGCGCCCGTTCGTGGATGGGTTTTGACGCGGGCTTCAGCCGGCAGCTCGCCGAACGAGGCTGGCTGGGCCTGACGCTGCCGCGCGAATACGGCGGCGCGGCGCGCGGCCATTTTGCGCGGTTCGTGCTGTCCGAGGAATTGCTGGGCGCGGGCGCGCCGGTGTCGGCCCACTGGATAGCCGACCGCCAGAGCGCGCCGCTCATCCTGAAGTACGGCACACCGGCGCAAAAGGATTTTTATCTGCCGCGCATCTGCGCCGCGCAGGCTTTCTTCTGTATCGGCATGAGCGAGCCGGGCTCCGGCTCGGATCTGGCCAGCATCCGCACCCGCGCGGAACCCGTGGCGGGCGGCTGGCGGTTAAACGGCAGCAAGATCTGGACGACGAACGCGCACCGTTCGCACTACATGATCGCGCTGGTGCGCACGTCCGGCACCTCGGAGGACCGGCATCAGGGGCTGTCGCAGGTGATTGTGGACCTGTCGCTGCCCGGCGTGTCGGTGCGTCCGATTGAAGACCTGGCGGGCGACGCGCACTTTTCAGAAGTTTTCTTCGACAACGTCCAATTGCCCGCTGACGCGCTGATCGGCGAGGAAGGCGGCGGCTGGGCGCAAGTGAATGCGGAACTGGCTTTTGAGCGCAGCGGCCCCGAACGGCTTTATTCCAGCATCGCGCTGCTTGAATGCTGGCTGGCGCATTGCCGCGATGACGAATCCAACACCGATGCTGCCAGCCGCGCCGCGCTGGGCAGCATCCTGTCGCAGATGGCAGTGTTGCGCGCGATGTCGCTGGCCGTGGCCGGCAAGCTTGCCGCCGGCCTTAGCCCGGCCACGGAGGCTTCGCTGGTCAAGGATCTGGGCACCGAGCTTGAACAGGCCATTCCGCGACTGATCGGCGATACGCTGGGCCAGCGGCCGGAGCGTCCCGTGCCCTTGCCGCTGCTGCGCACCCTGGCCTATCTGGAACAGGTCGCGCCGACGTTCTCGCTGCGCGGCGGCACCCGTGAAATTCTGCGCGGCATCATTGCCCGCGGCCTTGGCCTTCGATAAGGACGACCGTCATGGACAACATTTTTGGCGATGCCGCTGAACGCCTTTTCGCGCAGACCTGCACCCCGGATGTCATCCGCCAAGCCGAGCAGGGCCAGCCGTCCCGCGACGCGTGGCAGGCCAGCGAGGACGCGGGATTCGCGGATGCGTTGGTGCTGGAGGATCATGGCGGCGCGGGCCTGGGCCTGGCCGATGCGCTGCCGGTGGTGCTGGCGGCGGGGCGGCACCTGTGCCCATATCCCATCGCCCACACGCTGGTGGCGCGTGCCTGGCTGAGCCGTGCGCAGCGGCCGCAGGCGTCAGGCGCCATCGCGCTTGCGCCGCAAGGCCTTGCCATCGACGGCGACCGCGTCGCGGGCATGAGCGTGGCCTGGGCAAGCAGCGCTGACTACGTGCTGGCCGGCATCGACGGCCAGACGTGGCTGCTGCCCATGCAGGCGGCGCGCATCGAACCCAACGGCGTGCTTGGAAGCCTGGACGGCGGGGTGTCCTGGGCGCTGGCCGACGCCGAACGCCTCGACCTCGTGGCGCCGCTGGATACGCTCGCGGCCAGCGCCTACACGGGGTTGATCGCGGGCGCCATGGACCGGGTGCTGGCAATGACGCTGGACTACGCCAATCAGCGCACGCAATTCGGCAAGCCCATCGGACGCTTTCAGGCCGTGCAGCAGCAGATCAGTGAAATGGCCGAACAGGTGTGGGCCGCCCGCATGGCGGCGCAACTGGCCTTCCAGGGCGATGACGGCCTGCCCCGCCCGCTGCTCGCCGCGCTGGGCAAGGCCCGCGCCAGCCAGGCCGTGCCGCGCGTGGCCGACATTGCGCACGCGGTGCACGGCGCCATCGGCGTCACCGAGGAATACGACCTGCAGCTTTACACGCGCCGGCTGCGCGAATGGCGGCTCGCGGCAGGATCGGAATCGCACTGGCACGCGCGCATCGGCGCAGACGCCCTCGCCAGCCGCGCCGATGCGCTGACCTACCTGCGCACGGCGTTGTACGGCAAGGAAACGGCATAAGTGAGGAGTCGGCGCGGCGCCGTGCCGCTGTCCGCCCTTCACGTCAAAAACACGATGTAACGCGCGCTGCTTGCGGCAATGCCGCAGGCAGGCTTAGGATGGTGCATGGTTACACGGCGGCGGCCGGGCAGTTACCGACTGTCGCCGGGACCTGTGTTGCTGCATGCGGCAATCCGGTGTCTGACACCCTCTGAGACGTTGCTTCAAGCTGACGTTCGTCTCCCCAGGGTGTCAGACACCTGCCGCAAGCTAACGATCTTCGATCACACCACCGATTCGGGAGCACATCGTGAAGACAGTTGCTGAGCTTCTCAGGGAAAAGGCCAATCACGCCGTCGTGACGGTTTCGCCGGACTCGTCAGTTTTCGACGCGATCAAGACGATGGCCGACCGCGGCATCGGGGCGGTGGTGGTGGTGGAAGGCGACGTGGTGCTGGGCATGCTGACCGAACGCGACTACGCCCGCAAGATCGTTTTGCAGGACCGCTCGTCGCGCACGACCCAGGTGCGCGACATCATGACGGACTCGGTGTACTACGTCAGCCCCACCGATACGCGCGAACACTGTATGGCCATGATGACCGAGCGGCATTTCCGCCATCTTCCGGTTATCGACAACGACAAGCTCATCGGATTGCTCTCCATCGGCGACCTGGTCAAGGACGTGATGAGCGAGCAGAAATTCATCATTCATGAACTCGAGCGCTACATCACGGGAGAGCGCGGCTGACCGATGGATGGGGCCGGCCGCATCTGGCCGGCTGCATATAACCGGCTGCATATAACCGGCTGCATCTAACCGGCTGCATCTAACCGGCCGCACCTAGCCGGCCGCCAATATCCTCGTCGCCGGGACGATGAGGCCCAGGCCTGCGGCCAGCAGCAGCACGAACACCATGCGCTTGACCTTCTTCATCGAGTTTTCGGTGCTGTAGCGGCGCGCAAACCACGTAACGCCGATCACGACCGGCAGGGCCTGCACGCTCAGCCAGAACGACGACGCCATGAACGCGCCCTGCCCGCTCACGAGCGCCAAGCGAACCGTGGCGTTGAGCGAAAACAGGATCAGCAGACTGTTGCGGATGGTGGCCAGCGGCAGCGGCTGGCGGTACAGGTGATAGACCATGGGTGGACCGGCACTGGAGAACAGCCCGCCCAGCACGCCCGACACGCCGCCAAAAAACACGCTAGAGGTTCGCGACGACAACTGCGCGAGCGGCTGGGTGCGGGTCACGAGCAAAATGGCGCAAGCCAGGATGGTGACACCCAGCAGCAACTGCAGCAGCACCGCCATCGACCCGCTGATCCACGTCAGCGCGGCCACGCCGACCCCCACGCCGGCCAGGCTGCTGACCGCGGCGGGCGTCAGCAGCGACCAGTTCACCTGCGGCTTGGCGCGCAGCAACGTGACGCCTGCGTTGACCAGCGACAGGACGCTGACCACATTGGCCACCTCGGACACCGAAGCAAGCTGGAACACGCCCGACAGGCCCAGCAGCACCAGGCCAAATGCAAAGCCCGTCATCGTCTGGGCATAGGTGGCAAGCGCCACGCAGGCCAGAAACAGCAAGTGTTGATAGATGCTCATGCAGGAAGAGCCAGACCTCGGCTCTGCCCGGCTGCGCGCCAGGGCGGCAGAGAGCGGATCGACGGGAAACGGCGTGGTAATGGTTGACGCGACAACGATTTTTCGCGGGGCATGATAGCACCGGGCGGCCCCGGCGTTCCGGCCCTGGTAGCGCCGATTCCACACATATGGTCACAAACTGATGCGCTCATGCACCCCGGGGGTGGCCGCAGACCGCTATTCTTGCCGCCCGGTAAGCCCCACCCGCCAGTCCCGCCTGCGTAGCGAGATGACGCCCGGCGAAAATGACGCCCCGCGAGAATGACGCCAAAACAGACCACGATCAACACAGTGACGCTGACCTGCTCCACATGCGGCAGCGCCCAGTTCACCAAGCTGGACACCAACGAATACCAGTGCAGCCACTGCCATGCGGTGACGCTGGTCGAAGACAACGTCGCGCAGCGGCTGGAAAAGATCCTGCGCAACATCCAGCAGCCGAAGCCGGCGCCCATCAAGCCCGCCGCCATCGCGGCGATCTCGGTGGCGATCCTGGCCGCGGTCCTCATCCCGCTGGCCGTCTCGTCCCTGGGTTCGCGGCCGTCGCCTGCACCGGCCCGGATCGTCGAACCGCCAATCGACGCCTCGCTGGTCAAACTGACTGACGTGCAGGAGATCAAGACGCGCGGCCGCAACGAGCTTGTCATGATCGTGCGCAACGAGACCGGCCGGAAGATCGATGTGCCGCGCGTTACCGCGTCGTTCTTCCAGGACGATCTGTCGCTGTCCACGGTATCGGGCTCGTCGCCCGCGCGCTCGCTGGAACCGGGGGAATACACCCCGTTGAAAATATCGGCGCCGTCCAAGGCATATAGCCGCTACGACCTGCAGGTGGGCACGCCGTCGCCCGCGCGCGGCAAGAACAACGACGTGGCTGCCAGCCGCGTGCAGCTCGTGCGAAATGACGGCAATTACCGTCTGGTCGGCCTGATCCGCAACCAGGGGACCAATCCGGCCAACAGCACCCAGATCACCGTCATGCTGTACGGCGCCGACGGCAGGCTGATCGGCACGGGCAACGGCTACGCCACCGCCAGCCCGCTGGCGCCCGACGCGCTGACGTCCTTCGATGTGCGCTGCGAAATGCTGCGCGACGGCGAAGTCGCCTCCTACGATTACATGGTGCAAAGTGAAAGCTGACCCCTCCTCCTCCCGGCGCCCGTCGCGGCCGGCCTTGGCAGGGCTGGCGCTGATCCTGTTGGCTGCGGGCGGATACGCCGCGTGGAAATACACCGCGCTGGGATCCGCCTGCCAGCCGCCGGCGCAGGCCGTGGTCAAGCCGGCCCCGCCCGTGGCCGAGCCGCCCGCCAGCCGCATCGTGCGCGTCAGTCCGGCCAACACGCGGGTCATCGACCATGTCCGCCTGACCACCGAGGAACTGCTGGACCCGGATTTCGCGCTCTTCGATACCGGGGCGCTGAAGCTGTCGGCCCCCCGCCGGCTGCTGGACGAAATCGAGCGCCCCGTGCTGTATGCGGAACTGATCAACACCAGCGACCAATACGTTGCGCTGTCGCCGCGTGCGGAAATCGCGGTGTTCGACGGATCGCGCCCGCTCGAGCTGCGCCAGTCCTGGAGCCTGCCCACCCACCTGTATCCCGGCGAGCGCGTGCCCGTGGCGCTGACCGGGCGCGTGGACCGCTTTACGGAAGTCAAAACGAACTGGCTGCCCGCCAAGCGCGCCGCCCTGCCCGGCCCGCGCCCGCATTTGGCCGTGACGGTGGAAAACACCGAAGCCGCCATCGGCTCCGGCACGCTGAACTTCAGCTATCGCTTCCGTTACAAGTACGTGACCGTGCACGGCCGGGTGCGCAACGACAGCGCCAGCGAGGTCGAGAAGGTGCGCGTGTGGGTCAGCCTGTACGACGCCCAGGATCAGCTGACCGGCGCCACGTTCCAGGAACTGCGTGTGCCGCGCCTGCCCCCGGGCGACAGCGCGCCATTCCAGGTCGACGTCAAACAATATGGCGGCAATTTCGCCCGAGTCGGGGTGGTGTACGACGCCACGGCGCCCTGACCCCCTGTATGGGGATTCTTCTGAAGCGGCCCGCGGGGCCGCTTTTTTGTGCGGCGCCCCGGCCCGGACGTCGCCGCCGAGCAACAGCTATCGAGTCAAGTCTTATATAAGATATAAGACATTTGCTACCGGCCCCCACTTGCTTCTACAATTCCGGCCGACAACCCTTCTTCCAACCCGACTTTGAGCAGGCCTCACATGCTGGATACTTACCGCCAACACGTCGCCGAACGCGCGGCTCTGGGGATTCCCCCGCTGCCCCTTACGGCCAAACAAACCGCTGAACTGATCGAACTGCTGAAGAATCCGCCCGCTGGCGAGGAGCAGAACCTGGTCGAGCTGCTGACGTACCGCGTGCCGGCCGGCGTGGACGATGCCGCCAAGGTCAAGGCTTCGTACCTGGCCGCCGTGGCGCTGGGCAAGGAAGCTTGTGCGCTGATCAGCCGTGCCAAGGCGACGCAACTGCTGGGCACGATGCTCGGCGGCTACAACATTGGCCCGCTGGTCGACCTGCTGGACGATGCGGAGATCGGCACCATCGCCGCCGATGCGCTCAAGAAGACCCTGTTGATGTTCGACGCCTTCCACGACGTGAAGGAAAAGGCCGACAAGGGCAACGCCAACGCCAAGTCCGTGCTGCAAAGCTGGGCCGACGCCGAATGGTTCACCAGCCGTCCGGAACTGCCGGAAAGCCTGACCATCACGGTCTTCAAGGTCCCTGGCGAAACCAACACCGACGACCTGTCGCCCGCCCCCGACGCCACCACGCGTCCCGACATCCCGATGCACGCCCTGGCGATGCTCAAGAACAAGCGCGACGGCGCCGCGTTCGAACCGGAAGAAGACGGCAAGCGCGGCCCGGTCAAGTTCATTGAATCCCTGAAGGAAAAGGGCCACCTGGTCGCCTACGTGGGCGACGTGGTCGGCACGGGTTCGTCGCGCAAGTCGGCCACCAACTCGGTGCTGTGGTTCACGGGTGAAGACATCCCCTTCGTGCCGAACAAGCGCTTTGGCGGCGTGTGCCTGGGCAACAAGATCGCCCCGATCTTCTACAACACGATGGAAGAC
>CBHWAL010000184.1:0-8262 GCA_966111495.1 uncultured Achromobacter sp.
TTCGGTCTTCAAGTGATGGGACGTGACCGATGGCAGGCTGGCCAGGGGATGCGAACGCCCCACGCACAGGACGATTTCAGAGTGTTCGGCCAGGCAAGCGTGCGCCACGTCCGGCGGGTAGTTTTCCTGCGCCGCCATCAATCCCACATGCGCGCGGCCCTGCTGCACCAGCGCAACCACGTCCTCGTACTCCGCGATCAGGCATTCGAAGCGCAGCGCGGGATAGCGCGCGTCGATCTGGCTCAGCATGGCCTCGAACGTGCGCGACTGGAACGTATCGGACAGCACCACCGTGAGCCGGGGTTCAAGGCCTTCCGACAATTGGCTGGCGCTGCGGTTCAGGCGGTCGTTGGCGGCCAGCACCTGCAAGGCCCGCCCGAGCAGCACCTTGCCCGCGGCGGTCAGGGAAGGCTGGCGCTGACTGCGGTCGAACAGCGCGACGTTCAGGTCCACCTCAAGATTGGCGATGGTCTCGCTGATGGTGGACTGGCTCTTGCCCAGCTTGCGCGCCGCGGCCGAGAACGAGCCTTCGGAGGCGACTTGGGCGAAGGCGGCCAGGGATTCGAGGGAGTGGCGCATAAGAAAAGTGAGTATCGGTTTTTCCGATGGATATTATCTTTTTCGTAACGGGAATGTCGCGGACAATGCGGTCACTTCACAGCAATCGACCGCAGGTGGGTCATGACCCAAGCTAAGAAAACCCTCAAAGAACGTTTCATCCACGCCTTTCTGTTCGAAATCATCGCCATCGGCCTGTGTGCGCCCGTGGCAGCGTGGGCCATGGGCAAGTCGCTATTCGAAATGGGCGTGCTGACCGCCGTCATTGCCTGGATCGCGCTAGTCTGGAACATGATCTACAACGCCGGCTTTGACCGCGTCGAAAACCGCTTCGGCTGGACCCGCACATTCCGCATCCGCGTGCTGCATGCGTTCGGTTTCGAGCTGGGCCTGATCCTCATCGTCATCCCGCTGGCGGCCTGGTGGCTCAACATCAGCCTGTGGGAAGCCTTCGTGCTGGACATCGCGCTGGTGCTGTTCTATCTGCCCTACGCGTTCCTCTACAACCTGGCGTACGACCGCAGCCGTCCTCGCGTGATCGCGTGGCTGTCCCGCCGAAACGGCGCTGCCGCCGCCGGCGCCTGACGCCTCAACCCTTCTTGCGCTGGTACGCCTGGCTGGCGTCCTGCATGAAGGTTCTGACCGCGGTTTCGTACTGCGTACCGCTGCGGAAGGCGCCCGAATGCGAGGCGCCTTCTATTTTCACCAACCGCTTCAAGTCCGGCGACACGTTGCGCGCGGCGGCAAAGAGTTCGTCGCTCATGGTGTGAGGCACCACGCGGTCCGCGGTGCCATGCATGAACAGCATGGGCGTGTGCAATTGCGCCAGCTTGTCCACCGAGGCGAACGGTTGCGTGACCAGCAGGCTGGCGCCGGGCACGTTGCCCCAGCGCAGCGTGGCCAGCATCGCGCCGATGCTGGTGAAGCTGGATTCCACGATCAGGCCCGCGAAGTCCGGCTGCTCCGGGCGCGAGGCCAGGTCGATGGCAATCGCGCCGCCCAGGCTGTGGCCATAGACGAAGCGGCGCGCCGGGTCGGGCTGCAGCCGCGCCAATTCCTTCAGACCCGCCATGGCGTCCAGCAGCGCGCTTTCTTCGGATGGCAGGCGCGGCGTGGACGCGCCAAAGCCGCGGTAATCGATCGCCAGCATGGAATACCCCATGCGGCTCCAGCCGTCGATGCGGAATGCGCTGCCGTTCAGAGTCCAGCGCGCGCCATGCAGATACAGCACGGTGGGCGCGCCCTTCTTGGGGCTGGCCAGGTACCAGGCGCGCACCTTGTCGCCGTTATCCAGCGTCAGGTCATAGACCTGCGTCCCCGCGGCGGGGTCCCGCCACCAGGATTGCGGTTCGGCCTGCGGCGAAAAAATGGTCTGGCGCTGCCAGGAATCCAGCTGGGTGCAGCCGACCACGCCGGCGGCGACAAGCAGAGAGGCGGCAAATAGCCGGCGGGCGGAGAATCGGGGCAGGGCGGGCATGAATGATCTGACCCGGCAAGTCGGGCCGGGTTCCGGCATCAGCATACTCCGGCGCGATCGCCGGAAGTTTGTCCCGATTTCTGCCAATGACGGGGCGGGCTAGGCGCAGCAGGCATCAGACCGTGCCGGGGTGGACCTCGCGCGTCAACGCCAGCCACGCCTGCGCCGCATACGACAGATATCCGCCACGGCGCCACACCAGGAGCATTTCCCAGTCCGTCCCCGAGTCGCGCAAAGGCACGCGCGCCACGCCCGCATGCAGTTCCTCGTTGGCCTTGATGCGGGGCAGGAAGGCCACGCCGAGACCGGCGGCCACCAGCGCCACGATGAAATCGATCTGGCCGCTGCGCGCGGCAATAGTGGGGACGAACCCCGCCCGCTGGCACGCGTCGTGGATGATGCGGTTCAGGGCAAATCCCGTTTCGAACAGGACGAAGGGGGAGTCGCGCAGGTCGTGCAGCCCTACCGACGTGGCGCGGGCCTGCGGATGGTCGGCAGGCATCAGCGCCACCAGCGGTTCGCGCGCCACGGGCTGCCATTCGAAGTGGTCCGGCACGGGCTTGAGCGATCCCGCCAATTCGATTTCGCCGGCCATCACCATCTCTTCGAGCCGACGGCTGCCGTGTTCGACCAGGCTGATCTCGATCCGCGGATAGCGGCTTCGAAAGCGCGCGAACATCGGCGCAAACAGCGAACTGCTGCCCAGCGGCGGCAGGCCCAGGCGCAGCACGCCCCGTTTCAAGCCCTTCAGGTCGTCGAGCTCGGCATTCAGGTCGTCGCGTTCGGCCAGCATGTTCACGGCGCGCCGGTACACGATCTCGCCCGCCGCGGTCAGCCGCAGCGGTTGCGCCTGCCGATCCAGCAAGGGCATGCCCAGCTCGTCCTCCAGCTGCCGCACGGCCTTGCTGATCGTGGGCTGGGTGGCATGGACCACTTTGGCCGCCTGGGAGAAACCGCCTTGCCGGACGACTTCGACCAGCGCGCGCAGTGTACGTAGTTCCATTGCTATGCCAATTTGGAATAAACAGGATTCATCGAATTCATTTTATCTATGCCTGCGCAGGGCGTAAAACGAAGGCTTGCCGCTGGATCGTCGTCTCATGCCTCGTTTTCGTCATTCCGTCCTCTTGCGCAGCGCGCTGCGCCGCAGCCGTCTGCTGCAGATTGCAGTGATCGTTCTTTTTTCCCTGCTGGGCCAGGCGGTGGCGCAGGCCTTCGGCCTGCCGGTGCCGGGCGGGGTCATCGGGATGGCGCTGGTGCTCATCCTCCTGGCGACGCGGCGGCTGCGTGTGCGCAACGTGCAGCGCGGCGCGAGCTGGCTGCTGGGCGAAATGCTGCTCTTCTTCGTGCCCGCGGTCATGTCGCTCTTGGACCACCGCGAATTTCTGGGTGTGCTGGGCGTGAAATTGCTAGCCGTGATCCTGCTGGGCACGGCGCTGGTCATGGCCGGCACGGCGCTGACGATCGACCTTTGCTACCGCTGGATGAACCGCCATGCAGCCTGAGTTCAACCTGCTGTTCTGGCCGGCCGCCACCGTCGCCGCGTATGTCTGCGCGCGCCTGTTCTACCGCCGCTTTGCCTATTGGTGGACGTCCACGCTGGTCGTCGCGCCCGCGTTGCTGCTGACGCTGGCCATCCTGCTGCATACCGGCTATCGCGACTACATGTCCGGCTCGCACTGGCTGATGGCGATGCTGGGCCCGGTCATCGTGGCGTTCGCGCTGCCGCTCTACGAGCAGCGGGCGCTGATCCGGCGCTACTGGCCAATATTGGCCGCGGGCGTGGCCGTGGGCAGCGGCATCGCGGGCGTCAGCGCGTGGCTGCTGGGCAGCCTGCTGGACTTGCCGCCGGATCTGCGGCTCAGTCTGCTGCCGCGCTCCGTCGCCACCCCATTCGCCATCGCGGTGTCGTCCCACGTGGGCGGCGTGCCCGACCTGACGGCGGTCTTTGTCATCGTCACAGGCGTCTTCGGCGCAGCCATCGGCCAACTCATGTGCCGCTGGTTGCCGCTGCGCTCGGCGCTGGCGCGCGGCGCGCTATTCGGGATGGGCGCGCATGGGGCGGGCACGGCCAAGGCCCGCGAGCTGGCTGCCGAAGAGGGCGCGGTCGCGGGTCTGGTGATGGTCATGGCGGGCCTGTTCAACGTGCTGGTCACGCCGGCCGTCGTGGTGGGACTGCTGGCCTGATCGCGTCAGCGCAGCAGTTCCAGCGCGACCGGATACAGCGAGGCCACGAGCAGCAGCGCCATGCCCACATTGAACGCGCGGATCGCCGCGGGCCGGTGCAGCACGCGGCGCAGAGCCGTGCCGAACGTCACCCAGATGCCGATGCTGGGCAGATTGACGATGCCGCAGACCAGGGTCGCGATCACCAGGTTGGCAAAGAACCCGTTTTGCGGTGTGTAGGTGGCCACCACGCCCACCGCCATCACCCAGGCCTTGGGATTGACCCACTGGAAGGCGGCGGCCTGCAGGAACGTGAACGGCTTGCCGCGCGCTTCGCCCTCGTCCAGCGGGCCCGAGTTGGCGATTTTCCAGGCGAGGTAAAGCAGATAGGCCGCGCCGGCGTACTTCAGGACGGTATAGAGGACGGGCGTCTGCTGGAAGACCGAGCCCAGCCCGACGCCGACTAGAAAAATCATCAGCGTGAAGCCCAGGTTCACGCCCAGCAGGTGCGGCACGCTGCGCCGGAATCCGAAGTTCAGACCCGACGATGCCAGCATCACGTTGTTGGGGCCGGGCGTGATCGAACTGACCAGTGCAAACAGCGCCAGCGGACCCAGGAGCGAAAGCGAGGCCAGCGGGACGTCGGCCCAATTGGCGGGAAACAGGTTCATGTCGGGGTCCTCACGATGGCGCGGCGTCCGCCGGCAATAACGGCGATCACGGCGGCGGCGAACACAAACGTCGTCGCCTCCACTTTTTCGCCAAACAGCAAAGCAGCGGCTACGACGGTAAGGAAGGGTTGCAGCAATTGCACTTGTCCCACCCGGGCAATTCCGCCGGCGGCCAGGCCGCGATACCAGGCGAAAAATCCCAGGAACATTGAGCCGAACGCCAGGTAGGCGCAGGCGGCAACCACATCCGGACTGGGCCAGTGGGGCTGCTGCGCCGCCATCCAGCCGACGGGGAGGGCAACCACCGGTGCGCTGATGGTCAGCGCCCAACATATTGTGCGCCAACCGCCCAGCGTGCGCGAGGCCCGCGCGCCCTCTGCGTACCCCATTCCGCCCAGCACCACGGCCACCAGCAGCCACAGGTAGCCGGCCGTCAGCGTGCCTTCGCCCTGGCGCAGCGCGTAGGCGGTGACCAGCGCGGCGCCGGCGACGGCCCAGCCCCAGAAGGCGGCCGACGGGCGTTCGCCGCTGCGCAGCGCCGCAAACGCAGCGGTGGACAGCGGCAGCAGGCCGTTGAATACGGCGCCTTGCGCGGAAGGCACTGTCTGCATCGCCATCGACGAGGCCAGCGGCCAGCCCACGACAATCCCTAGCGCCGCCAGGATCACGCCCGGCCATTCCTGCCGGTTCGGCCGGCGGCTGCGCGTCAACCACAGCAGGGCGATGGCGGGCACGGCGGCAATCAGCGCGCGGCCTAATCCGACCATCAAGGGCGACAGCTCGGCCACCGCCACCCGGGTCATCGGCAGCGTTAGCGAAAACACCAGCACGCCCAGGAATCCATAGCCATACCCCTCCCATAGGGAAGTAGAGGCGGCGGAGGCAACCGAAGGCGTGGCATAAAGCGCGGGACGGGACATGACGGCACCGTAAAAAGTGACATGGCCGCGGCGACTGCGGTTGCAGGTTTGCGGCATTGCTGTCACTCTACGCACAGCCGTCAGTACAGTACCGGTACACCTTCGCAGTCACTTTAATCACTGGCCTGGTCAAATCTCCATGACAGTTGCTCACTCCACCCCGTCTTCCTTGCCCTGGCAGCCCGTCCGCCAGGCCGATGTCACCTTGGTGGCGCAACTGGCCGATGGCCTGGCCCGCCGTATCGACGAGCAAGGCCTGCGGCCCGGCACGCGCCTGCCGTCCATCCGCAAGATGGCCGAACAGTCGGGCGTCAGCCGTTTTACCGTGGTCGAAGCCTATGACCGCCTCGTGGCGCGCGGGCTGGTGCAGTCGCGGCGGGGCGCGGGGTTTTTCGTGAAGGCACGCAGCGGCCCGCTGACGGCGGTGGCCGCGGCCGCGCCCAGCACGCTCGCGCCGCCCGCGCGGGTGGACATCGCGTGGCTGCTGCGCAGCATGTTCCGGGAATCCACCGCGCCCGGCATGCCGGGCGGCGCGGGCCTGTTGCCGGCGGACTGGCTGGATCCCGACATGGTGGCGGGGGCCGTGCGCGCCGTGGGCCGCTCGGTGCGCGCCAACCTCGTCAGCTACGGCAGCCCCCAGGGCTTCGCGCCGCTGCGCCAGCAGATCGCCGCGATCCTGCAGAACGAGGGCGTGCCCGCCCATCCCGAGCTCAACCTGCTCACGACCAACGGCGTCACCCACGGGCTGGACCTCATCGCACGCCATCTGGTCAAGCCGGGCGATACCGTCCTGGTCGAAGACCCGGCCTGGTTCGTGATCTTCGGCCGCCTGGCGGCCTTTGGCGCCCGCCTGATCGGCGTGCCGCGCGGGCCGGACGGCCCCGATCTCGACCTGCTTGAGCAACTGGCCGCGCAGCACAAGCCCAAGCTCTTCATCATCAATGGCTCGGTGCACAATCCCACCGGGCACACGCTGTCCGCGGGGGCGGCCTACGGCATCCTGCGCATCGCGGAGCGCCACGACTTCATGGTGGTCGAAGACGACACCTACGGCGAGCTGCATCCGGGCGGGGCCATCAAACTCGCTGCGCTAGACCGGCTGAACCGCGTCATCTTCGTGGGCGGCTATTCCAAGATGCTGGCGGCCAGCCTGCGCGTCGGGTATGTGGCGGCCAACCCCGAACTGCTGCAAAAGCTGGCAGACCTGAAAATGCTGGCGGGGTTGACCTCACCCGAACTTGGCGAGCGCGTCGTGCACCGGGTGCTCATGGAAGGGCAGTACCGGCGCCACATCGAGCGCGTGCGGCACCGGGTCGACGACGCGCGTCAGCGTTGCATGAAGGGGCTGCTGAAACTGGGCCTGACCATCCCGCACGAGCCGCATGGCGGCATGTTCGTCTGGGCCGACTGCGGACGTGATTCCGAGGTGCTGGCGCGCGAAGCTGCTGACCGCGGCCTGCTGCTGGCGCCCGGCACGTTGTTTTCGCCCACGCAGGCGCCGTCCACCATGCTTCGCTTTTCGGTATCCGTTGCCGACCATCGGGGAATCTGGGCCGAACTGGAAAAACTTTTCGCGCAGAACGGGTCCTACAATCAATAATTCCGAGCCACATCGCCAGTCACCGAAGGAACCGTCATGTCCGCACCCATCAAGCCTCTTACCCAGAACTTTGCCGTCGCCCCGCAACTGGGTCCCGACGACATGGCCGACGTGGCCGCCGCCGGCTACAAGAGCGTCATCATCAACCGCCCCGATTTCGAGGGTGGTCCTGACCAGCCCACCGCCGCCGACGTGTCGCGCGCCGCGCAGGAAGCCGGCCTGCAGATCGAATACCAGCCCGTCGTGGGCAGCGCCATGACGTCCGCCGACGTCGCGCGTTTTGCGGAACTGCTGCGCACCCTGCCGGGCCCGGTCCTGGCATACTGCCGCACCGGCACCCGCTGCACGAACCTGTTCGCGGCTGCCCAGCAGTTGGGATAAACCCGGCCTTGACCCTCGTCAAGGCCGCCGGTTCGACGGATGTGGACCCGGCGGCTTTCCGGTAGCATAAAGATTCCTTTAAAACAGGAGCAGGCAAGATGTTCAAGAAGATCCTGATTCCCACCGACGGTTCCCCGCTCTCGGCACAAGCCGCCAACGCAGGTATCTGCTTCGCGCGTTCCGTTGGCGCCGAAGTCGTCGCCCTCTACGTGACGCAGCCGTTCGCGGCCACCATCGGTTTTGACGGCATGGCCGCAGCCTATGCCATCACCGACGAAGACTACGAAAAGGCCTCCGCCGAGCAAGCCGACAAGTACCTCAAGCAGATCATCGACCGCGCCGACACGGCCGGCGTCAAAGCCGAGGCGCGTGCCGTGTCCAACTTCAATGTCGCCGACGGCATCGTCCAGGCCGCCACCGACGCCGGCTGCGACCTGGTCTTCATCGGCAGTCACGGACGCAGCGGCCTGTCGCGCCTGCTGCTGGGCA
>CBHWAL010000185.1:0-8231 GCA_966111495.1 uncultured Achromobacter sp.
TGGGCGATGTCTTCGTAACTCATACCTTCGATTTCACGCAGGACAATTGCGGTGCGCAATTCTTCAGGCAAACCCTCGATGGCCGCGTTCACCGTCTCGGCGATTTCGCGGCTGGCAACCATGGATTCCGGCGTGCTTATGTCGGTTAGGTTGTCGGTTTCGTTAAAAGTTTCACCGTCTTCCGTTTCAATCGCATTGGGCGCGCTGGGGCGCCGCCCCTGCGAGGCGAGCCAGTTGCGCGCGGTATTGATGGAGATACGGTACAGCCAGGTGTAGAACGCGCTTTCCCCGCGGAACTGGGGCAAGGCGCGGTAGGCCTTGATGAAAGCCTCCTGCGCCACATCCTCGATTTCGGAGGGATCGCGGATCATCCGGGCCAAGAGGCGGAGGATCTTGCGCTGGTACTTCAGCACCAGGAGATCAAATGCCTTCTTGTCGCCCCGCTGGACGCGCGCGACAAGCTCGGCGTCGACTTCGCGCTCGCTCATGCGGCCTCCCGCATAAGACGCGCCGGACGTGCCTGGCGCGCCGTGCCCGCGACGAGGCGCAGACGGCGCCAGGATTCGGGTCGCAGCGTGTGCTTCCAGACGGTGAGGGTGATTTTGCTAGTGGTAAAGGCCGTACTCCCGGTGGGCAAGGGCTGCAGGATAAGTGTCAGCCACGCTGGACCCCGTTGCTGATCCAGCAGCAGCGCGTCCTGCCAGCCTTGCGGCCGGCGCAACTGCCAATGGCCAGCCCCGGTCGCGGTACGCAGCGCCGTTACCGGGGACGGGGTGTTCCGTGCCGAGTGTAACAGCCCGGCCACCAGGAACAGAAGGGCGAGAAGCGCGGCCGCCGCCCAGGCATGACCATGCCAGGCTGCCGCTGTCAGCACGCTGGCCGCCGCTGCGGCCAGCGCCAGCCCGAAGAGCGCGACGGCGCCCCTGGGCTGCGAGACAGGTACGCGGAACGACCAACGCCCCCCGACCAAGTCTTCCAAATCAGACCCGGCGAACGGCCATCGAGCCGTTGGTGCCGCCAAAGCCGAACGAGTTGGACAGGCCCACGTCGATCTTCATCTGCCGCGCTTCGTTCGCGCAGTAATCCAGATCGCATTCCGGATCCTGATTGAAGATGTTGATCGTCGGAGGCGAGACCTGGTTGTACACGGCCAGGGTCGTGAACACGGCTTCAATGCCGCCGGCCGCGCCCAGCAGGTGACCGGTCATCGACTTGGTCGAGTTGACCACCAGCTTCTTGGCGTGGTCGCCGAACGCCAGCTTCAGCGCGTCGGTTTCGTTCTTGTCGCCGAGCGGTGTGGACGTGCCATGCGCGTTGACGTACTGGACGTCTTCGGGATTCAGGCCGCCGTTGCGCAGTGCGTTGATCACGCCGCGGCGCGGGCCGTCCTTGTCCGGCGCGGTGATGTGGTGGGCATCGGAGCTCATGCCGTAGCCAGCCAGTTCACCGTAGATACGCGCGCCGCGCTTCTTGGCGTGCTCGTACTCTTCCAGAACCAGGACACCAGCGCCCTCGCCCAGCACAAAGCCGTCGCGGTCGCGGTCCCAGGGACGCGATGCGGTCTGAGGATCATCGTTGCGGGTCGACAGCGCGCGCATTGCGGCAAAGCCGCCAATGCCCAGCGGCGACACGGTCGATTCGGCGCCGCCGGCCACCATGACGTCGGCATCGCCGTATTCGATCAGGCGTGCGGCATCGCCAATGCAATGCAGGCCGGTCGTGCAGGCCGACACCACGGCGTAGCTGGGGCCCTTCATGCCATAGGCGATCGACAGATGCCCGGAAATCAGGTTGATCAGCGAACCCGGCACGAAGAACGGCGAGATGCGCCGAGGTCCCTTGGCAAGGTATTCGACCTGGGTTTCCTCGATGCGCGGCAGACCGCCGATACCGGACCCCACGATCACGCCGATACGCTCGGCATTTTCTTCGGTGACTTCCAGGCCGCAATCGCGCCAGGCCTGCATTCCGGCAGCCAGGCCGTAATGGATGAACGTATCCATCTGGCGGGCTTCCTTGGCCGAAATAAAGGTACTGATGTCGAAGTCTTTGACTTCGCCAGCAATGTGAGTGGTGATGGCCGAGGGATCGAAACGGGTGATGCGGCTGATGCCAGAACGTCCGTTGACGATATTGTCCCAAGCGGTGGTCAGATCATTTCCTACGGGGGAAACGATACCCAGGCCGGTGATGACGACACGTCGCTTCACGGATGACTCCTCAAACAGACAAAAGAAAGGCGGTTTTCGGGATGCGCTGCGCGTGTGGACCACATGAAGGCAGGTGAGGCATTACAACGCCCGACCTGCCGGTGGACCACACGGCACTCCAGAAACCGCCCTGATTCCAGGTTGGCCGACAAAATCGGGCAACCAGGACGATATAGGCTGAGCTTACTGCTTACCGTGCGAATTGATGTAGTCAATCGCTTGTTGCACGGTCGTGATCTTTTCGGCCTCTTCGTCGGGGATCTCGGTCTCGAATTCGTCTTCGAGGGCCATGACCAGTTCGACCATGTCGAGCGAATCGGCACCGAGGTCGTCAAGGAAGGAGGACTCGTTCTTGATCTCGGCTTCGTTGACGCCAAGTTGTTCAGCGACGATCTTCTTGACGCGCTGTTCGATGCTTTCCATGCAGATCTCCAATTGGGAAAAATCCCGCGAATTATAGCCAAGCGCGGAGTGATGCAACGCCTGACCGTGACAAAAATAACACCGCGCATTTGTTCTGTCGCCGAGACCGGCGCAGGATGACCATGTGCGGCGTTTCCGGAGAATCGCGCGCCGCCTTGCCGGTTGCCCGGCGGCGGCGCGTGATTCGTGATTTATTGCATGTACATCCCGCCGTTGACGTGCAGGGTGGTGCCGGTAATGTAACCCGCCTGAGGCCCGGACAAAAAGGCCACGGCATGCGCAATGTCAGACGGCGAACCCAGACGGCCCAGCGGAATCTGTTGCAGCAGCGCCGCGGTCTGGTTTTCGCCCAGGGCACGCGTCATGTCGGTATCGATAAAGCCGGGGGCCACGCCGTTCACGGTGATGTTGCGGCTGCCCAGTTCGCGCGCCAGCGCACGCGCCATGCCTGCCACGCCAGCTTTTGCGGCGGCGTAGTTGGCTTGGCCCGCGTTGCCGCTGGACCCCACCACGGAAGTCACGTTGATGATGCGTCCCCAACGGGCCTTCATCATGCTGCGCAGCACGGCGCGCGACAGACGGAAGACCGAGGCCAGGTTGGTGTCGATAACGGCCGACCAGTCGTCGTCCTTCATGCGCATCGCCAGCGTATCACGGGTGATGCCGGCGTTATTGACGAGGATGTGCGGACCGCCGCCTTCCTTGCCCAACGCGTCGATCAGCGCATCGCAGGCAGCGGCGTCGGTCACGTCCAGCACCACGCCGCGGCCGCCCGACGGCGCCAGCGCTTCGGTGATGCCAGCCGCGCCCGATTCGGACGTGGCGGTGCCGACGACGGTTGCGCCGCGCGCGGCCAGTTCCAGGGCGATTGCCCGGCCAATGCCGCGGGTCGCGCCCGTGACGAGCGCGATCTTGCCCTGCAATTCGGTCGAGGTGTTGTCCATTGATCAGTTTCCGTTGACGGCAGCCAAAGCCGCTTCCAGCGAAGCGGGATCGGTGATGGCCAGGCCGGTGAGTTCGGGGTCGATGCGCTTGGTCAGGCCAGCAAGCACCTTGCCCGGACCGCATTCGATGACGTGCGTGACGCCTTGCGCCCTCATGGCGCGCAGGGTTTCGACCCAGCGCACAGGATGCCACGCCTGACGCACCAGCGCATCGCGGATGGCGTCGGAGTCGGTGGGCGAAGCCACATCGACGTTGTTGATGACCTGCACTTGCGGCGCGGACACGGCGGCGCCAGCGAGCGCGCCGGCCAGCACGTCGGCGGCGGGCTTGAGCAGGCTGGAATGGAACGGCGCGGACACGGGCAACAGCAAGGCGCGCTTGGCGCCGGCGGCCTTGGCCAGTTCGCAGGCGCGCTCGACGGCGGCCTTGTGGCCCGCGATCACGACTTGCGCGGGCGCATTGAAGTTGACGGCTTCGACCACTTCGCCTTGCGCGGCTTGCGCACACGCAGCGCGCACGGCATCGTCGTCCAGACCCAGGATGGCGGCCATGGCGCCGGTGCCGACCGGCACGGCAGCCTGCATGGCGTCGGCACGCACGCGCACCAGACGCACGGCGTCTTCCAGCGCCAGCGAACCGGCGGCGGTCAGCGCGGCGTATTCGCCCAGGCTGTGGCCGGCCACGACATCAGGCTTGCGGCCGCCCGCGGCGATCCAGGCGTTGTAGAAAGCGACGCCGGCGGTCAGCATGGCGGGCTGCGTGTTGGTGGTCAGGTTGAGCTGCTCGACGGGACCCTGCGCGATCAGCGCGCCCAGGTCCTGCCCCAGGGCCTGCGAGGCCCGCGCCACAGTGTCGGTGACCGCCGCCACGCCGGACCAGGCGTCCAGCATGCCGACGGCTTGCGAACCCTGACCAGGAAAGACAAAAGCGATTTTCATGATTGAGCGTGTGGTTTGATTCAGTGTCTGTGTGGAATGCCAGGCGCGCTCTCAGGCCGCCCGCGGCACACATGCCGCCGCGGCCAGGGCACGCCCTTACATGCGAGCCAGTACCGAGCCCCAGGTGAATCCGCCGCCCACGCCTTGCATCAGGATGAGCTGACCCGGCTTGACGCGGCCGTCGCGGCGCGCGGCATCGAGCGCGAGCGGCACACTGGCCGCGGACGTGTTGGCGTGGCTGTCGACGGTGATGACGACCTTCTCGACGGGCACGTCCAGCTTGCGGGCCAGGAAATTCAGAATGCGCACGTTGGCCTGATGCGGGATCAGCCAATCGACGTCGGCAACGGTGAGGCCGGCTTCGGCGCAGGTATCGCGCGCGGAGCGGTCCAGCACGGTGACGGCCTGCTTGAAGACGGCCTGGCCGTCCATGCGCAGGAAGGGATCGCCCGTGATGTCGCCGTAGGCCACGTTGCCCGCGGCGCTGAGGATCTTCATCTGGCTGCCGTCGGCATGCAGTTGCGCGGCCATGATGCCAGGCGTGTCGGAGGCCTTGAGGACCACCGCGCCGGCGCCATCGCCAAACAGCACGCAGGTGCTGCGATCGTTCCAGTCGAGGATGCGCGAGAACACTTCGGCGCCGATCACCAGCGCACAACGCGCGCGGCCAGCGCGGATGAAGCTGTCGGCGGTGGTGAGCGCGTAGACGAAGCCGCTGCACACGGCCTGCACGTCAAACGCGGCAGAGCCCTTGGCGCCGAGGTTGGCCTGCACAAGGCAAGCCGTGCTGGGAAACACGAAATCGGGGGTGGACGTGGCCACGATGACGAGATCGACTTCGGAAGCATCGACGCCCGCATCGGCCAACGCGCGGCGCGAGGCCTCAGTGGCCAGCTGGCTGGTGGTCACGCCACGCTCGGCCAGATGGCGCTGGCGGATGCCCGTGCGCTCGACAATCCATTCGTCTGAGGTGGCGATGTCGCGCGTCGCCAGTTCCGCAGCCAGTTCGTCATTCGAAACCACGCGTTCCGGCAGGAAGCTGCCGGTGCCCGCGATCACGGAGTATTTCATTGCGGTATCCATCAAGCGGTATCCCCAGCCACGTTGGGCGACGCCGCCGAAGGGCGATCGCCGGATTGAACGCGCTTGGTAATTTGGGCGACTGTCTGCGCGGTGCGCTCCAGCAGTTTACTCACTACGGCTTCGCGGGCGCGTTGCAAGGCAAAACCGAAGGCGTAAACGTCCGCGGAGCCGTGGCTTTTGATGACCACGCCGCGCAAACCGAGTAAGGCCGCGCCGTTGTAGCGGCGGTTGTCCACGCGGTTGCGCAGGCGGTTCAGCACAGGCTTGGCCACCGCGCCGGCGATCAGCGTGATCAGATTGCGCTTGAACTCTTCGCGAATGATGCTGGACAGCATCTTCGCCAGTCCTTCCACGGACTTGAGCACGACGTTGCCGACAAAGCCGTCGCAGACGACGACGTCGACCGTGCCCTTGAAGATGTCATTGCCTTCGACGTTGCCGTAGAAGTTCAAGGGGCTGCCGCGCAAAAGCTCGGCGGCTTCCTTGACGACTTCGTTGCCCTTGATGACTTCTTCGCCAATGTTCAGCAAGCCCACGGTGGGGTTCTCGCGATGGTCCACCGCCTGCGACAGCGCGGCGCCCATGATGGCGAATTGCAGCAGGTGCTCGGCCGAGCAGTCCACGTTCGCGCCAAGGTCCAGCACCGTGGTGGCGCGGCCCGTCTGGTTCGGAATGGATGTGGCGATCGCCGGGCGGTCGATGCCGTCCAACGTCTTGAGCACGTAACGTGAAATGGCCATCCAGGCGCCGGTGTTGCCCGCGGAAACGCAGGCGTCCGCCCGCCCATCCTTGACGGATTGAGCAGCGAGGCGCATGGAGGAGTCTTTTTTGCGGCGCAGGGCGACCTCGACCGGGTCGTCCATGGTGACGACTTCGGAAGCCGCCACGATCTCAATGCGATCGCGCGCCACGTCGCGGTGCTCGGAGAGCGCCGCTTCGATAGCGTCGGGAAGCCCGACCAGCAATAGCCGGGTGTCCGGAAATTGCCGGGCGAACTCGATCGCAGCCGGAATCGTGACGGGCAGACCGAAGTCTCCGCCCATACAGTCTATGGCGATGCGTATCACGGGTGCCAGGTATCAGCGCTCAGCCGAAATGGTCCGAGTACGAGTTCGGCCCGGGGGCCTTATTCGTCGGCCTTGGTCTTCAGGACCTTGCGGCCACGATAGAAGCCGTTGGGGCTGATGTGGTGACGCAGGTGGGTTTCACCGGTGTTCGGCTCGATGGCGGTCGACGGAGCAACCAGAAAATCGTGCGAACGGTGCATACCGCGCTTGGAGGGGGACTTCTTGTTTTGTTGAACGGCCATGATGACTCCTAGAAACGGGGCGCATTGTACGCGATGCGGCCCGATGTTGATCTCAATCTTTGTGCTTCAGTTGTTCCAGCACCGCAAACGGCGACGGACGCTTGACAGCGGGCTCCTCTTCAGGAGCTTCGCTGGCCTTGGCCTGCGCGCCCGGGCATACATCATGCTTGGGCACATACGGAATGCTCAGAATGAGCTCATCTTCGATCTGGGCCAACAGATCAAAATGATGCGAACCCACCACCTTTTCAGGCAGCTGGGCCACAGAATCCCTTCCTACGCCTTCGTCGTCCTCGTCGTCGTCATCATCGCCTTGATCGGCAAAGGAATGATCATCGTCGAGGTCGTCTTCGGATTTGACCAGTTGCAGCACGACTTCACTGTCGACCGGATACGCAAACGGCGCATTGCACCGCTGGCACACAACCACCGGATTCGCCTTCACGTGCAGACGCAGAATCGACTGGCCCATCAGCAAGCCGATCTTGCCTTCTTCGCCTTGCACGGACCAGCTCACAAGTCCGGCTTCGCCCAGCGGTTGCTCGGGCAAGCCCTCGACCACGCGGGCAAGACGCGCCAAGGCGATCGTGCCATGCGCGCTTTTACCCATACGGGCAAAGGCAAAGGCGTCGATGCGTTTGACGTCAGCGCTCAGGTCGGCTTTCACGTCAGCTTTCACGTCGGCATTCACACCAGCACCGGCCGATCCGTCCGCGCGGCGACTCGCATCGCCAAGCTTTCCCTTCGGTGTCATGTTGATGTTCCTGCAAAAATGCCGCAAAACGTTAGATAATACTGTGACTTACGTATTACCGTCAAATGCCGCATGCCCCACAAGCCTAGCCTGATCCTCGCGTCCAGCTCGAAATACCGCAAAGAACTGTTGTCGCGCCTGCGCCTGCCCTTTTCCGCAATTTCCCCCGATGTAGACGAAACGCCACACCCCGGCGAAACCCCCGAGACACTGGCGCTGCGCCTGTCCGTTGCCAAGGCAATGGTGGTGGCAGCAAAGCATCCGGACAGCATCGTGATCGGCTCTGACCAGGTGGCCACCGTGGACGGCGCCCCCATCGGCAAGCCGGGCGACTTCACGCGGGCCCAGGCGCAACTGCGCGCGCTGTCGGGCCGCCTGGTGGAATTTCACAGCGCGCTGGCCGTGACGGACGGCCAGCGGGTGGAAAAGGCCGACATTGTGACGCGCTGCCGGTTCCGCCAACTGTCCGACCATGCCATCGACGCCTACCTGCGCGCCGAAGCGCCTTACGATACCGCAGGCAGCGCCAAGGCGGAAAGCCTGGGCATTGCCCTGATGGAAAGCATTCA
>CBHWAL010000186.1:0-8218 GCA_966111495.1 uncultured Achromobacter sp.
CGGCCGCTGCCGTGTCGCTGCTTTGCGCATCCTTGCCGCCAATCAGCGCCACCGCGCCGGCCAGCACGGCGATGGTCAGTACTGCCCCGGCCGCGCGCAGCGTGGCGGGAGATTTCAGGATCGTGGTCATGGTTGGAACCTTTGCATCACATGGAACTGCCGGGACCGAGCCCGGCGAGCGCCTCACGGGGCGTTCTCCGTGCCCCTCAGCGCGCCGCTTCTTCCGAGACGGCGTCCTCGACGGCGGATTCTTCCGCACGCGCCTCGGCTTCGCCGGCGGGGGCTTCGACAGCCGACTGCGCGGTGGCGTTGGCGCGCAGGAACAGCAGGAACTCTTGCAGCAGACGGTCCCACAGCTCGGTCGTGGCGCGCAGGTACATCTCCGAAACGCCACCGGCCACGATCACGTCCAGCTCCAGCACAAGAAAGACGCCCTGCACCGACAGGCGAGCAAAGCGCTTCTCCACGTTCCAGCGCTCGGCCAGGCCTTCCGGAAGCTCGCCCTGCACGCGCAGCGCGCAGCTCATCGTGTAGTCCAGATACTGGCCTTCGTCTTGGGCGGGATTGCCCATGCGGGCGGCAAAGCCCACGCCTTGGCTGGCGCTGAGCAACTGCACCATGCCGTTCTGTTCGGACAGCGTTACGCGATAGCCCTGCGCTTGCAGCAAGTCTTGCAGGCGCGCGGCGTTCACGTCGAGGATCAGGCTGGATTCGGTCATTACGGTATTCCTGGAATAAAAAGTGAAACTGTCTTGTCAGATTACGGATTGGACGTTGCAGCGGCTTGACTGGGCGGCACCTGGGCGTCGTACAGCTTGTCGCCGTAGGCCTGCGCCTGCTCCTCGAACCGGACCCGCGCCTTCGCTGCGAACGGCTGCTTCAGCGCCAGGATGTCGCCCGTGCTGATGCGCTCGTAGGCGTTCAGGATCTCCTTGCCGGCGTCGTACATCTCGCGGTTGCGCGCCACGCAGACCTTGACCTCCTCGTCGCGCTGCGCGAGGTGCTTGGCAAGGGTCTGGCGCTCGGCCTCCTTGCCTCGGGCCATCGTCAGCAGTTCGTCATACGCGCCCTTGAACTTGCCAAGTTGCGCCTGCGTAGCGGCGACCTGCGCCTGCGCGCCTTCCATCACCGCCTCCTGCTGTCCGGCCAGCTTCTCGGCTTGGCCGCGCGCCGTGGCTAGCTGGCCGCGCAAGGCGTCCAGTTCCTTGAGTGCAGCATCGCGCTGCGCCTCGGCGGCGGCTTTGGCCGCATTGACTTGCGCTTGTTCGCCCTGCAGTTGCGACAGCTGCTGGGTGGTGGTGCGCAACTGCGCGCGCAGGCGCTCCTCCATGCTTTCGGCGTGCGCAAGGCCGGTCAGCGAGATCCCCGCGGCGCACAGCGCCACCGCCGCCGCCATCCGGCGCCCGCGGCCCGCGCCGGGCGCGTGGCGCGATTCGTCCCATTCGATATGCATGTCCATGGCCTCAGAATCTGGCATTGATCTCGAACTGCATCGTGTCGATGGCCAAGGGCGCACCGTAAATCTCCTTGGTGCTCATCCAGCGGAAGACGCCGTAGACGTTCTTGTCGAACGCGTAACCGCCGCCGATGTAGTAGCCACGCGCGTTGGTGCCGCCCTGGTGGAACGACGAATCATTGAATGCATCGGGCAGCGCGTCGGGCTGGATGTACTTGTAGCCAACGAAGGCCAGCCAGTCGCCCTTCTCCTTCAGGTCATACGACCGGCCCAGCGTGGCTTGCAGCATCCACGCGTTGGGGCCGCTCTCGATATCGCCGTTCTCGCCAAAGTTGTTGACGATGTTCCCTTGCGAGCGGCTCATCATCTTGTCCTTGTTGTAGGCAAGGTTGCGGATGTAGTTGCCGTTCAGGCGCAGACCCAGGCCATTGAACACGCGGGTGTCCCAGCGCAGGTTCAGGTCAAGCAGGTCGAACTTGGAGGCAAGCCCCACGTACTGCGGCTGCGGCGTGTTGGCCGGATTCAGCGGGTTCGGCGCGATGTCGCGCAGCAGGAAGAGCGTGTTGCCCTTCTGCATGAATGCCGGACGCGACCAATCGGTGCTGCAGGTCTCGTCGCCGGCCCACGGCGAGCAGGGGCTGGAGCGCTGACCCGCGATGTTGTCGAAGTGATAGTAGGCCAGCGCACCGCGCAGGCTGTTCTGGTTGTTGATCTTCCAGTCCGCGCCGACCTGCGCGCCGAACAGCCACTTGTTTTCGCTCTCGCCTTCGGACATGGAGCTGGAGCTCCAGCCGTTGTGCGCGTACTCGGTGGCAAAGGCGCCCAGGGTCCCGAACAGGGTGACGTCGCGGCCCTGCAGCGGGTGCTTGAAGATCGCCGCCACGCCGTCGAAGTTCAGGTCGTTGGAAAAGAGCGTATCGGTGGATTCGAACGGATTGCCGATGCGCCCGCCCGTCACGGTGGCCCAGGCGGCCGGACGGTACGTCAGGTAGGCCTGATCCAGCCAGATGTCCTTCTTGGCCATGCCGCCGCCCAACGTCTGGGAGGTCGAGACCGGGCTGTCGTCGCTGCCCGTGGCGAGGCGGATGCCGGCCGTCCACGCTTCAGAGATGTCAGCGCGCACGCCCAGCCGCGCGCGGATGCGCAGCTGGTTGCGGCGATCCTCGCGCGTGTTCAGCATCGGCGGGAACTTGGTGCTGGTGTTGGGATTCACGTCATACGGACCGTTGGCGTTGAGCGCCGCGAAGTTCGTGATTTCGTTGCTGTTGCTGCCGTTGTAGAGGCGCGATTCGTCGCGCACCCGCACGTCGCCTTCGACCGTGATGCGCGACACCCAGTCCGGGAACGTGTTGGGCTGGGCCCAGTTCTCTTCCTTGGCCTGCACCATGACTTCCGCCTTGACCTCGTCGCGGATCTGGTCGCGGACGGTCTGCGGAATGTACGGGACGCGCACGTCGCCCGCCTGCGCCACGGCGGCGCCGCGATCCGGCGTGCTCTGACGGGCTGCCTTGGCTTCGGCCTCGGCCTGCGCGACCAGCGCGTCGGCCTGTTCGGCTTTCAGCACGCCCTGCTGCACCAGCAGGCGGATCAGGTTGATGGTGGCGTTCTCGGACGGCGCGGGGGCTGCATGCGCGGGCGATACGGCGGCGCCCGCCACGGCCAGCGCAAGCGACGCCGCCAGCCGGTTCAATTGGAACTTCATTCTCAGGATCTCCGGGATCGGTTCAATTCGAGGTTCAGGATGGGCGGCGGCCGGTCAGCGATGCGCGTATCGGCATGCTGGCCGAAGCCGGCGGACGTTCGTCCAGGGCAGATACGGCGCGCAGCGCGGCGACCACACGGGCGTCGACGTCGGCGTCACCGCTACCGCGGGTCAGCTCAACCCGCGTGATCTGTCCAGACGCCGTGAGCCAGATGTTGGCCTGCAGGCGGAAGGTCAGATTTCGGGTGCGCTCGTCTTCGCGCAGGATTTTTTGCAGTGCGTAAGCCAGGTACTGGCTGTAAGTGGCGTTGCCCGCGCGGCCTCCGCCGCCGCCGGCCATGCCCTTGCCCTGGCCCGCGCCGATGTTGAACGCGTCGGAGCCGGCCTGCGCGTCGCCGTCGATCTGCATGGGGTTGGCCAGGTCGTCGGCGGGACGCGGCGGCGCCTCGTCCTGCGGCTTGGGCGGTTCGGGCGTGGGCTGCGGCTCGGGCTCGGGCGGCACCTCGGGTTCATCCTTGGGCTGCTCGGGCTCCGGCGGCTTCTCGGGTTCGGGCGGCGGCGGCGGAGGCGGGGGCAGCGGAATGATTGCCGTCACCTTGGGCGCATCGCGCCGGACGCCGGACATGTCATTGGCCCAGCGCCAGAGCGCGTAGGCTGCCACGGCCGCCGCCACCACGACGGCCGCCAGCTTCAGCCAGCGGCGCCACGGTTGCTGCGCGCGCGAGGAATCGGTTGCGTGTTGCGGCATGACGTTTGCCTTTGCCCCTATTGCGGCTTGCCGGTGACCAGCCCGACCTGCGCGAGCTCCAGGCGGCGCAGCAGGTCCAGCACTTCAACGACCTTCTGGTACTGCACGGCGGCATCGCCGCGCACGATCACCGGAAAATCGGGGTTCAGCGCCTTCTCCGTGCGCAGCCGGTCTTCCAGTTCGGGCAGCGTGACCGGGTAGGCGTCCAGAAACACCTGGCCCGCGTCGTTGACCGAGATCGCCTTGGTCTTGGGCTGGGACAGCGCCATGGTGGAGCTGGCCTTGGGCAGGTTGACCTTGATGCCGGCGATCTGCGCGGTGGCGGTCAGGATGAACATGACCAGCACGACCATGAGCACGTCGACCAGCGGCGTGATGTTGATGCCGTCGACGGGCGCGTCGTCATCGTCGTCCTGGGATGCGGATACGGAAGCCATGGTTGCTCCTTCCGCCTCGGCCGGCGCCGGCTGCGCGTCGCGCACGGCCGGGCGGGCTGCCGGGGCGCGCATTGCGGGTTGATGGGCGGCTTCCTGCGCCTGCGTCTCGCCGTGCACTTCGGCCAGGCGGGTGACGAACTCGTCGACGAACACGCGCATGTCCGCGCCGACTTCCTTGTTGCGGGAGACCAGGCGGTTGTAGCCAAACAGGGCAGGGATCGCGACGAACAGGCCCATTGCGGTGGCCAGCAGCGCGGCCGCCATACCCGGGGCGATGGCGTTGATGTTCACGTCGCCGGCCATGGCCGTGCCCAGGAACACCACCATGATGCCCAGCACGGTGCCCAGAAGACCGATGTACGGACCGCCGGCAATGGCGTTGGACAGCGAACCCAGCTTGGCGCCCAGCGCCTGGTTTTCCTTGGTGCGCACGGCGTCCATCGAGGCGCGGATGGCTTCGATGGTGGCGGCCGAGATCGACGTGGTGTCGGCGCCTTGCGCACGGCGCGTGCGGATTTCGTTCACCGCCACGCGGTACAGGCGCCATAGCGAAGCGTGCGCAACGCGGTTCGCCAGCACGGCGTCGTCGGCCAGGAGTTCCAGACGCTGGCCCACCTTGGCAAAGGACTCGCGGAAAACCTCGTTGGCACGGGCCACGCGGGCCACGTTGCGGCTCTTCTTGATCATGATGATCCAGGACTGCACCATCATCAGCACCAGCACGCCGATGATGATCCAGGCGTCGAGCGGCACGGCCTTGAGCAGGAAGCCCAGACCGCCGAAGCCGAAGCCGGATTGCTCCTCGTCCACGCCGTACACCACCAGGCGCGATTCGGCGCCTTGCGACGTGGCGTCGGCGTAGATCAGCGCGGCGGGACGTGCCACCTTGGACAGGCGCACTTCGTCGATGGCGCCCACGAACGGCGCGTAGGTCACGGGGGCCGCTGCGGGGGCCGCTACTGCGGCCGGCGCCGCTGCGCCTTCCGCGCCTGCTGCGGCGCCTTCAGCCGCAGGGGCGGCAACCGGCGCCGGAGCCGGAGCCGGCACGTCGCCGCCCAGCGCGGCAATGGTGTTCAGCGGCGGCAGGCTGACGGCGAGCGATGCGGACGCGCGGCCGTTCACGTACAGGTTGACCTGCGTGCCGTCGGCCGTCACGGCCACGTGCTGCCACGCGGCCGGGGTCAGCGGCTGGCCGGGCTGGCTGCGTTGGCCGTTGACTTCCACGAAAGGCACGCCCTGGCTGATACCAACGAGCAACGCGTTGCCCGCGTCGCGGCGCGCATAGATGAGCTGTTCGCCGGCCGGCTGGTCGGCGCGCACCCAGGCGCTGAAGGTGAAGGCGCCAGCGGCGGGAACAGCCAGCGACGGGCTGGCCGGCAGCATCAGCGGCGCGGCGCCGGCGAACTGGGCGGCGCGGCCGATGACACCGTCCACCAGGCCAGCGGCCGGGGTCTGCGCGTGGTTGCTGTACGCCGTGGTGTCGCGCGGCGGAGCGCCCGCGGCGCCGTCAAAGTGATAGACCAGCGTGTAGTTGGGATCGAACGTCAACTGGCCGTTGGCCGATGCGGGCGCCTTCTGGTTGCCGTAGTACATCCAGATGTCCTGGCGCTGGCCGTCGGCTACTTCGGGCACGTCGACCCACACCAGCGCCATCCCCAGCAGGGGATCAAAGGCTTCAAGCTGATGATGCAGCACGGTCTGGTCGTCGGCTGCCACAAAGCGAATGTCGGCGCCCTTCTCGCCGATGCCGTCGAACGTGAAGTTGCCGGTGTGCAGGCGCACCAGCAGGGGCGTGCGGCCGGCGGCCGCGCCGAGCGGCATGCCCTGGGCGGTGCTGTCGATGGTGATTTGCTTGCGGAACTGCCAGTCTGGCTGCCACCAGGCGTGGGCGGCCGACGGCAGGATGCCGGCCAGCACGGTCAGCAGGAGCATCAATAAGCGTTGCATGGTCAAGACTCCGGGATGAATTTGGTTTGCTCGCGCGCTCAGAAGCTGGCGCGGACGCTGAAGTTCAAGCGAGGATCGTGTTTGCGGGTGTTGGGGCCGTCCTTGAGCGGATAGCCCCAGTCCATCGAGCCGGACAGCCAGTCCAGCATCTGCAGGCGGGTGCCCAGGCCGATGCTGGCCAGCGAATAGCGGGAATCCTGCTCGGGCAAGGGATCGCGCAGACGCAGCGTGGCCGCATCGGCAAAGGCATAGAAGCGCCATTCGTTGACGTTGCTGCCCAGCCAGCGCGCGACGGACGGCGTGCGCCACTCAAGCGAGCCCAGCACGCCGTCGTCGCCCGTGCGCTCGGCGGCGAGATAGCCGCGCACGCTGGTCGCGCCGCCCGCCGAGAACTGCTCGTTGGAAACCAGGGGGCCGGAGGCAAACTGGAACGAGCCGCGCAGGCCCAGTTGCCAATCTCCGAACAGGCTTTGCGTATGCGTGCCGTCGCCGCGCAGCAGCGCGAAGCTGGGGCTGGCCCGATAGCGCTTGTTGTCGAACTCTTGCCAGTCGCTGCTCTGGTTGAAGAAGGAGCCACTGGCGCCGACGACGGACAGGCCCAGGCTGCTTTGCGACGACTCGGTATAGCGGTAGCCGTTATAGGCCAGCGTGAACGGCAGGTATTTGATCGGGATCTCGTCCACGTTGGCGCCGAAACGCGTGGACTCGTCGAACTTTTTGTAGTCCAGGCCGACAGACAGCGAATTGGTCCAGGCGCCCTGCGGATCCATCGCGTACGTGGCCATGACGCCAAAGGAATGGCCCTTGCCCAGCACGTTGGTGCCGCCGATCGTGGCCACGTTGCTGTCGCTCTGGTAGCCGGAGAACTGCAGGCTCCAACGGTTGGACAACGGCAGGGAATACGAACCCGACCAGACCTTGGCGTTGTCGGTTTCCTGCGGCGCGGTGAAGAACGTCAGGCTGACCGAATGGCCAAGCTGCCACAGGTTGTCATAGCCGATCGAGGCGGTGCTGCGCAGGCGCGTCGTGTCGGCGCTGTAATCGTTGTTCAGGCCCAGGCTGGCGTGCCAGGGGCTCTTGTCCTCGACCTTCAGGTCCACGTCCATCGTGCCGGGCATGCGGCCTTCCTTGACCAGCGGCACCACCTGGCGGCTGGCGCTCTTGTTCAAGCCCGTCAGCTCGGCCTGCGCCTGGTTGAAGTTGGGCACCTCGCCCTCCTTCAATGCGGGCACTTCGTCGCGGATCGCCAGCGGCGAATAATGCTGAGCGCCGACGACGCGCACGCGGCCCACCTTGGTCTCCGACACTTGCAAGAAGACGATGCCGTCGGCCACCTGCTGCTCGGGCAGGTCCACATAGACCGATTGGTAGCCGCGTTCCTGGTAGATCGTCTGAAGGGCTTCGCGCGCGGCTTCGATGTCAGCCAGCGTGCGCTCCGGTCCCAGATAGGGATACACGGCGCGCTCGATGTCGCGGGCCTCGAGGACGGTGTTGCCCCGCACGATGTACTCGTTGATGTTGACGCGGCGGGCGTCAGCCGCGGCAGGCGCAGCGGTGGGAGCGGCATCCTGCGCGGGCGCGGCTTGCGCCCACGCCGTGTTGATGGCCAGCGTCAAGACAATGGTTTCCGGCGCGCGGCGCAATACGGCGCGCAGCGTACGACCCTTACTTTCGAAATCATGCATAGCGATGCACTCAGTTTCCTTTTGTGAGAACCGGCTTGGGCCGGCCGCTACCGTGCAGTCCGCTTGCGACAATTCCGTTACGGTTTTTCCCCGCAACCTTGCGACTACAGCTTCTGCTTGTTACTAGACGTACTGGCAGGCCCAAGACCGCGCGTTGTAAGAAAAACTTCATGAAAAAAGTCGAGGCGTCGACCGGGCCGAACGGTCTCGCGGGCATTCTGGCGACGCCAGATGACGGCGCCA
>CBHWAL010000187.1:0-8155 GCA_966111495.1 uncultured Achromobacter sp.
GATGGGCCAGATGGTGCTGGACAGCATTTCGCAGGCCCTGGCCGGCGAGCGTCCGTCGATGAGCCTCACGACCTGAGCCGCAAGGCGCACCTTGACGACTGCCATGACCGACCTAGCCTTTCCTACCCTTGCGCCGACGACGTTGCCTATCGCCGGCAGCGCGGCCCGCTTTCCGGTCGCGCGCGTGTTCTGCATCGGCCGCAACTATCGCTGGCTGCCCGACGAACCGCGTCCAACCGAGATGCCGGCATGGTTCATGAAGCCGGCCAGCGCCGTGTTCCCGGCCAGCGGATTGTTGCCCTACCCCGCGGACACGGCGGACTACTGCCATGAGATCGAACTGGTCGTGGCGATTGGCCGCGGCGGCAAGAACATTGCGCCCGATGACGTCGAGGCCCGGCATATCTGGGGCTACGCCGCGGGGCTGGACATGACCCGGCGCGATCTGCAGCAGCAGGCCAAGCGCGCGGGCGGTCCGTGGGAACCCGCCAAGGCTTTCGATCATTCCGCGCCGTGCACCGCCATCGTGCCGGCTGATGCGTGCGGTCATCCCCGCGAAGCCGCGCTGTGGCTGTCCGTGAACGGAGCAGACCGCCAGCGCGCCGACGTCTCCGGCCTGCTGTGGTCGGTGCCAGAGCTGGTGGCGATGCTGTCGCGATCCGTGGCCCTGGCGCCCGGCGATCTCGTCTACACCGGCACGCCCTCCGGCGTCGGTCCCTTGGCGCCTGGCGACGTCGTCAGCGCGGGCGTGGCGGGTATCGGCGACTTCGCCATGACCGTTTCCGCCCGACCCGACGCCTGACGTCGCGCTCCGCATTCTTTCATCATCGATCGCCATCCAATCCGCCCGAGGAGTCATCCCTTGAACGACAGCACCACCCAGAAAATTGCCTTGGTCACCGGCGCCGGCAGCGGCGTCGGCCGCGTCACCGCCATCGCCTTGCTGAACGACGGCTGGACCGTCGTGCTGGCCGGCCGGCGCGCCGATCCCTTGCAGTCGCTGCAAGCCGAGGCCACCGCGCGCGGTCAGACCGCGCTGGCCGTGCCCACCGACGTCACCCGCCCGGAAAGCGTCGAAGCGCTGTTCAACACCATCGAAAGCCGCTTCGGCCGGCTGGACCTGCTGTTCAACAACGCTGGCGTCAACGCGCCCGCCGTGCCGATGGACGAACTGCCGCTGGAAAAGTGGTTCAACGCCATCAACACCAATGTGACGGGTGTCTATCTTTGCGCGCGCGCCGCCTTCGGGCTGATGCGACGCCAGACGCCGCAGGGCGGCCGCATCATCAACAATGGTTCCATTTCCGCACACACGCCGCGCCCCTTTACCGCGCCTTACACCGCCAGCAAGCACGCCGTGACCGGCCTGACCAAGTCGCTGGCGCTGGACGGCCGCGCCTACAACATCGTGGCCGGCCAGATCGACATCGGCAACGCGATGACGGAGCTGTCCGAGCGCATGACGCGCGGCGTGCTGCAGGCCAATGGCACGGTGGCGCCAGAACCCATGATGGACGCTGTCCACGTCGCGAAAGCCGTTCGCCACATGGCGTCGCTGCCGCTGGACGCCAACGTCCTGACCATGACCGTCATGGCCAGCGCCATGCCCTTTACCGGGCGCGGCTGAGGCCTTTTCCGCGCCCCGGGGTACAGCACCCCCGGGGCGCCTCACAGAGTTGACTGAAGTTGACCACCCCGAGGAGACAAGCATGACCTTCACCACGCTGGCCAAGACCCTGGCCTTTTCGGCTGCCCTTGCCGCCGTGCCCGGCCTGGCCGCGGCGCAGAACTACCCCACCCGTCCCATCAGCATCCTCGTGCCCGCCCCGCCGGGCGGCGGCTTCGACATGAGTGCGCGCGTTGGTGGCGAAAAGCTCTCGCAGTCGCTGGGCCAGCCCGTTATCGTCGACAACCGGCCGGGCGCTTCCAACAACCTGGGCACCGCGCTGCTCGCCAACGCCAAACCCGACGGCTACACCATCGGCATCGTGGGCGGCAGCCACAACATCAACAAGTACCTGTTCAAGAACCTGGGCTGGGATCCGCAAAAGAGCTTCGAGCCCATCGTCTACACCCATGAAATCCCACTCGTGTTCTCGGTCTATCCGAAGATTCCGCCCAAGACGCTGCCGGAACTCGTGGACTGGATGAAGGCGCATCCCGACGACGCCAAGGTTGCCACGTCCGGCCGCGGCAGCGCGCAGGAAATGGCCGCCGAGATGTTCCGCATGGTCAGCGGCGCGCCCATGCTGCTGATCCCGTACAAGGGATCGTCCGCCGCGCACCCCGACCTGCTGGCCGGCCGCACGGTGCTGTACATCGACACGCTGAGCGCGATGCAGGAACAGGTCAAGGCCGGCAACGTGCGCGCAGTCGCAGTGTCGACCGCCAATCGCACCAAGGCCCTGCCCGACGTGCCGACCGCGCAGGAGCAAGGCTTGAAGGGCTACGACGCCAACACCAACGGCGGCTTCCTTGCGCCGGCGGGCACGCCCAAGGAGATCGTCGCCAAGCTCAACGCCGAGATCAACGCGGTGCTTAAGCAGCCGGCCGTGCGCGCCAAACTGGAAGCCGCGGGCATCGAAGTCCAGGGCGGCACGCCGCAGGAGTACGCGGCGGTGATCCAATCGGACCTGGACAAGTGGGGCAAGGTGGTGAAGGAGGCAAAGATCGAGGCGGAGTGATGTTCGCCACGCATGCAAAGGGACGCGGTCCGATGGAGCCCGGATCGCGCGTCCGTGCGGCGCTAACGCAGCTTGAAACCGGCACCTTCCAATGTGGCGCGCATGTCTTCGCGGCCCGCCATGTATGCCATGTCCGTGGCCGACGCCACCACGGCGTCCTTCCAGGTCTTGTCTTTCATGCCCAGCTCTTCGCGGAACGCCTTGAAGGGCGCTTCATAGCGCTGCAGCCCGCGCATCGCACGCGCCAGGTCGTACGCGTTGTGATGCAGCACGACATCGAGTGCCGGCCGGGGACGCACGCGCGTGCGCACTGCCGGATCCGGAACCCCCACTGCCATGCCGAATGCGACATACCTGAACGCGGGCAGCCCAACCAGCTCCGCGACGGCCTGCGCGTCGTTGCGCAAGGCGCCCAGGAAACACACACCCAGGCCCAGCGATTCGGCGGCGACGGCCGCGTTCTGCGCCGCCAGTGCCGTGTCCACCGTGCTCATGATGACCGAGTCCAGGTATTCGTGAACGATCGCGCCGCCATCTTCCCCAGCCGCGATTGCGTTATTGCGCCCCAGGTCCGCCACCCACAAGAGCAGCACCGGCGCCTGCTCGATGTAGGGGTTGCCGTGACTGCCGTCCTTTCGGGTCGCGGCGGCGATCCGTGCCTTCAATCCGGCGTCCGACACTGCAACCACGCTCCACTGATGCAGGTTTGACGAATTTGACGCGGCCTGCGCCGCCGCGACCATCGTTTCCAGCGCGCCCGCCGGCAATGCATCGGGCAGGAAACGCCGTACCGTCCGGTGATTCATCAACGCCTGCACCGTTTCGTTCCACAGGATGCCCTCCGGGCGATCTTCTTCGCCGTACCTGTCATCCAACATCTGCTGTCCTGCGCTTGTCAGCCGCATGATCGACCTCGTTGTTCATCAAAGAGGACATTTTTGCGTCTTTAAACGGGCGCTTGTTTGTCGATATACGAAATGACTGTTCATGCACATGGACAATGCTCCAGCTTGCAGTACGATGCGCCATGGACCAATTTGCCGCCATCCGTGTATTCCTGCGCATCGTCGAGGCCGGCTCACTGACGCGCGCGGCCATACAGCTAGACCTGCCGAAGTCCACCACCAGCAAACTGCTGGCTGAGCTGGAGCAGCACCTGGGCGTCAAGCTTCTGCAGCGCTCCACCCGTGCGTGGAAACTGACCGCCGAAGGCGCCGCTTACTACCGGCAGGTCGGACCGCTGATGCAGCAACTGTCGGACGCCGATGGGGAGCTTACGGCACGCGGCGCCAGTCCGCGCGGCGCCGTTCGTGTGGATGTGCATTCGGGCATGGCAAATTCAATCCTGATCCCGTTACTGCACGAGTTCCGCGCGCTGCATCCTGAGATCGAACTGGTCGTGGGAATCAGCGACCGCCCCATCAGCCTGATCGAAGAAGCTGCGGACTGCGCGATACGCCTGGGCAGGCTGCCTGACGCCAGCCTCGTTGCCCGGGTGATCTACGACGATCATCTGGTCACCTGCGCCAGCCCAGAGTACCTGCGCGTGCGCGGCACGCCTGCGGATCCAGAGGCGTTGCCTGCCAAGCATGAACTCGTCGGCTATTTTTCCGCGCTGTCGGGCCAGGCCACGCCGCTCGTGTTCCGGCGCGGGCAATCTGTCTATCAGTTCGACCATGCACGGATCCGGTCGAACGACAGCACGGGGCACCTGAACATGGTGCTGGCTGGCTTGGGCATTGGCCAGTGTTATGAATCCACGGTGCGCGCGCATATTCAGCGCGGCGCGCTGGTGCCGATTCTGGCCGACTGGGTCGCGGGCAGCGCGCCGGTGTCGATCGTCTATCCGTCGTCGCGGAAACTGAACCGGCGCGTGCGGGTCTTCATCGACTGGATCGTTGAACGACTGGCAATAGAAGCGCCGGGCCGGACTACGCCGTCCGCCGCAATCCCATCAGCGACCGCGACAGCCGGCTTGCCGCCGCAAGCACCGGCTCCTTGAGGTCGAGCAGCACGCTTTCGGTCAGGCGCGAGATCGGCCCCGAGATGCAGATGGCGCCCTGCAGCGTCCAGTTGATGCCGTAGACGGGTGCGGAAATGCTGGAGACCTCGGCATCGCGCTCGCCGAGCGAAATCATGTAGCCCGCGCGGCGCACGGATTCATAGGGCTCGCCCGGTTCGCCGGCAAACGCGAGCAGCACACGCCCCGGACTGCCCAACTCAAGCGGCAGCGCCGCCCCCACCCGCACGTGATGCCGGATTGACTTGGGGCCTTCGACCCGCGCCATGCAGATGCGCTGCTTGCCTTCCCGCACGTAGAACGTGGCGCTTTCTCCGGTGGCTGCCGACAGCTCACGCAGCACCGGCTGCACGATCTCCGCGATATTGAACGTGGCCTGATAGCAGGCGCCCAGCCACCCGGCCGCGCGCGCCAGGCGCCATGTGCCGTCCTCCCGTTGCGCCAGGTAGTCGTCCATGGCCAGCGTACGCGCCAGACGGAGCACGGTTGAGCGATGACAGCCGGTCCGTCGGCTGAGTTCCGCCAGCGACAGGTGCGTGTCGTCCACGCCGAACGCGGCAAGGATGCTCATTGCGCGGCGCACCGCCACCACGCCTTCTTCTGCTGGGGCGTCGTCCGGGTTTCCGACCGGATTCGGGATCGATTCATCGTTCATTGTACGCAACATGTTCCGCTATACGAACCTGCATTGTATTGTGCGGAACACGGATTCACAATGCCTCCACCAAAACAATTATTCGGAGACAACGATGAAGCAGATCGCGCGCGTCCTGTCGGGCCTGGCCCTGGTGTGCATGACCAGCCTGAGCGCCGCTCAGGACTATCCCAACAAACCCATCCGCCTGATCGTCCCCTTCCCGCCGGGCGGCGGGACCGATGTGCTGGCGCGCGAGGCGGCGATCAAGGTCGGCGCCAACACGGGTTGGAACATCGTCACGGAGAACCGTCCGGGATCGGGCGGCAACATCGGGGTCGACACGGTGGCCAAGGCGGCGCCGGACGGCTACACGCTTGTGCTGGGCCAGACCAGCAACCTGGCGATTAATCCAACCCTGTACGCCAAGCTGCCCTACGACCCCGAAAAGGACCTCGCCGCCATCGGATTGGTCGCTGACGCGCCGCTGGTGATCGTGGTGCCGGCGACCTCGCCGCTCAAGTCCTTCGAGGACATGATCGCCGCCGCCAAAGCGAAGCCCGGCGCGTTGAACTTTGCCAGTTCGGGCAACGGGACCGTGGCGCATCTGGCGGCCGTGCAACTGCAGAACGCCGCCGGCATCCAGCTCACTCACGTTCCGTACAAAGGGGCGGCGCAGGCTTCCAATGATCTGATCGGCGGACAGATCGACATGTATCTGTCGTCGGTGCCCACGCTGATCGGCCATGTGCGCAACGGCAAGATGCGGGCGCTGGCGGTGACCTCGGCGCAGCGCGTGCCCGACATGCCTAACGTGCCCACCGTCGCCGAGCGCGGTTTTCCCGGCTTCGAGGCGGTGACCTGGTTTGGCCTGGCGGCGCCCGCCGGCACGCCGGCCGACATCGTGAAGCGCCTGAACGCCGAGTTCAATAAGGCGCTGCAGGCCAAGGATCTGAGCCTGAAGTATCAGGAGCAAGGCGCGCGGGTGCTGACCAGTACGCCCGACGCGTTCGCCAAGCTGATCCACGATGACCGCATCCGCTGGGGCAAGATCGTCAAGGACTCGGGCGCGAAGGTCGAGTGATCTGCCATGCCAGCCGGCCATCCCTATTCCAGCGGCACGGCGCGCCCCGCCACGGCGGTGCCGGCCGGCGCGTGCGACTGCCACATTCACGCGTATGACGCGCGCTATCCGGCCGCAGCGGGTGCAAGGCTGTCGCCGCCGAACGCCACGATGTCGCAGTACCGCGAAATCCAGGCCCGGTTGGGAACCCAGCGGGCCGTGCTGGTTACGCCGTCGACCTACGGCGCGGACAACCGTCCCATGCTGGACGCGCTGGCCCAGTTGGACGGACAGGCGCGTGGCGTGGCGGTCGTCGACGGCAGCGAGACCAACGCGCAGCTTCAGGCCATGCACGACGCAGGCGTGCGCGGCATCCGTCTCAATCTGTCCTTGGGTGTGACCAGTTCCGCCAGCCAGATCGTGCCGCTGGCGCAGCGTGTCGCACCGCTGGGTTGGCACCTGCAATTGCTGATGGCGCCCGACCAACTGGCGGGCCTGGCGCCGGTGCTGTCCGGCCTGCGCGTGCCCCTCGTGTTCGACCACATGGCGCGGCTTGCGCCGCACGATGCCGGCGCGCATCCGGCCCACGCCCTGGTGCTGCGGCTGCTCGAGCGGGGCCGCGCGTGGATCAAGCTGTCCGGCGGCTACATCGTCAGCGCGCGGCACTCCATCGAAGACCCGACGCTGGACGCGCTGGCCCGCAGTTTTCTGGACGCCAACCCCGAGCGCGTCGTATGGGGCAGCGACTGGCCGCACGCCTCCGCGTCGGCCGGCACGCAACCCATGCCCGACGACGCGCGCCAACTGGACCGGCTGGCCGAGTGGACCGGCCACGCGCGGCTGAGTCAGGTCCTCGTCCACAACCCGGCGGCCCTGTACGGCTTTCCGGCATGAACAAGAAACATCCTCGGAGACAACCCATGCAAGTCCCTCACTCCCTTACCCGCCGCAGCTTCCTGGCCGCCACCGCGGCGCTGACGGCGAGCGCCGCCTTTGGCGTGCGCGCCGCGCAGGAATGGCCCGGTGGCAAGACCATCACCTGGGTGGTGCCCTACCCGGCTGGCGGCAGCACCGACGTGCTGGGCCGCGCCATCGCGCAGCAGCTCGATGCGCTGCTCTCGACGCGCGTCATCGTCGACAACCGCCCGGGCGCCACCGGCACCATCGGCGCGGCCCGCGTGGCACGTGCCGAAGCCGACGGCCTGACCTTGCTGGGCACGTCGATCGGCCCGCAGGCGATCGCGCCGCACGTCATGGGCAAGCTGACCTATGACCCCGTGGCCGACTTCGCGCCGGTCATCATGATCGGCACCATTCCCCATCTCCTGGTCGTGGGCAAGGCGCAGCCCTTCAAGACCGTGGCCGACCTGATCGCCGCGGCAAAGAAGGCGCCGGAGAGCCTGGCCTATGCCTCAGGCGGCACCGGCACCATCCTGCACATGCAGGGCGAACTGCTGCAACAGAAGACCGGCGCGCGCTTTCTGCACGTGCCCTACAAGGGCGACACGCCCGCGCTGCAAGACACGCTTGCGGGCCAGGTCCAGTTTGCTTTTCTGCCGGCAGCCGCCGCGCTGCCGCATGTGCAGTCGGGCGCGCTGCGCGCACTGGCGGCCACCTCCGCGCAGCGCCTGCCGGTTCTGCCTGATGTGCCGACCATGCAAGAGGCCGGTATTCCGGACTTCGTGGCCGAGCAATGGCAGGCCGTCTTCGCGCCGGCCGGCACGCCCGCGCCCGTCATCGAACGGCTTAACACC
>CBHWAL010000188.1:0-8145 GCA_966111495.1 uncultured Achromobacter sp.
CGCGATCTGGGCAAGCTCCGCCTCGGACGCGCGCTCGGCGGCGCTGCGCACTGCCAGCCCTTCCAACACGGACAGCACGTCGAAGATGTTTTCGATGTCTTCGGCGGACAGCTCGATCACCATCGCCCCGCGCTTGGGCTGCAAGGTCACCAGGCCATCCGAGGCCAGCATCCGGTACGCCTCGCGCAGCGGCGTGCGGGAAATCTTGAGTTGATCGCACAGATCCCGTTCGTTCAACCAGGTGCCCGGCTTGAGGGTGCCGTCGATGATCAGTTGGCGCAGCCGTTCCGCCACGACCGCCGGCAAGGTGGGGTGATGGATGGCCAAATCGGGGACGGACACGTCGGCAATCAGGGGTTCAGGGTTAGCCATGGGTTGTTCATGCTCGTGACATCGACTATTTTTGTATCTGGTATACCAAACACCAGCGGCATACCAACCTGACCCAATCATAGAGCAAGCAGCCCCTGGGCAGGCCTCATCCACCAAAGGAGACCCTATGAATAAGCATGCTCGCGCCTGGACCGGCGTACTGACGCTGGCCGCCGGTTTGGCGGCCGCCAGCCCCGCCCTGGCGCAGGACTACTCGAAATGGCCGGAACGCCCCATTCGCCTGGTCGTCGGTTTTGTCCCGGGCGGCGGCACCGACGTGTCGGCCCGGATTCTGTCGGCGCGGCTGTCCACCCTGCTGGGCCAGCAGGTCGTGGTCGAGAACAAGCCGGGCGCCTCCGGCTTGATCGCGGCCGATTATGTGGTCAAGGCCGACCCGGATGGCTACACGCTGCTCCTGGCCAACATGCAGTCCACCGTCGCCGCCCCGTATGTCGTGCAGTCCAACATCGACCCCAACAAGGATTTCACGGCGGTGCGCTACATCGGGTCGGTGCCCAACGTGCTGGTCGTGAACCCCGACAAGCACGCCTACACCACCGTGCAGAATCTGGTCGACGACGCCCGCGCCAAACCGAAGCAACTGCTGTATGCGTCGTCCGGCATGGGCAGCCCGCAGCACCTGAGCGCCGCGCGGTTCTCGCAGATTGCCGGCGTGTCGATGGAGCACGTGCCCTACAAAGGCAGCGGCCAGGCCATGACCGATCTATTGGGTGGCAACGTGGACCTGAACTTCGACACGTTGCCCGGCGCGATCAACCAGATCCAGGCGGGCAAGCTGCGCCCACTGGCGGTGACCAGCCCCGAGCGCAGCAAGCGGCTGCCCGACGTGCCGACGCTGGCCGAATCCGGCATCAAGGGCCTGGACGTCGTGCAGTGGTACGCCGTCCTGGCGCCCGCCAAGCTGCCCCGCCCGATCATGGAAAAGCTCGATCAGGCGCTGGCCAAGACGCTTGCCGATCCCGAAATCGCCACCAAGCTGGCCGACCAGGGCATGGAGCTGGGCGGCGGTCCGCAAACCCCCGCGGCCTTCGCGTCCTACGTGCGGGACGAATGGAGCAAGTACGGCAAGCTCACCGCCAGCCTGGGCTTGAAGAAGCAATAAGCCCCCCCTAGCCGCTGGCCCAACTCATCCGGCGGGGGACGCTCCCCCGCGCATGCAAAAGGAACCCCATGACTGCTAACGCTACCCCTGACACCTCGCCCATCCTGCTCGAGCGCAACGGCGACATTGCAACCGTGGTGCTGAACCGGCCCGAAAAACTCAACGCGTTCACCATCGACAGTTGGCGGCTGCTGGGCGACACCTTTCTTGAACTGGACCGCGACGACGGCGTGCGCTGCGTGCTGCTGCGCGGCGCGGGCGAGAAGGCGTTTTCGCCCGGCAACGACATCGGCGAATTCGAAACCGCGCGCAGCAACAAGCGGCAGGCGGTGGAATACGGCGCCGTCATGCGCCGCACGATCGAAGCGATCGGCGGGTGCCGTCACCCCGTGGTGGCGCAGATACACGGCATCTGCGTGGGCGGCGGGATGGAGATCGCCAGCCTGGCAGACCTGCGCATCTGCGGCGAAAGCTCGCGGTTCGGCGTGCCCATCAAGAACCTGGGGCTGGTGATGTCGTACTCGGAGCTGGCGCCGCTGGTCCGGCTGGTCGGCCCGACCGTGGCGCTGCAGGTGCTGCTGGAAGGCAGCATCTTCGACGCCGCCGAAGCCTTGCGCCTGGGTGTCGTCACGCGCGTGGTGGCGGACGACCAGGTGGCCGGCGAGGCGCAGGCGGCCGCGCGCCGCATTGCCGACGGCGCACCGCTGGTGGCCCGCTGGCACAAGAAGTTCGTGCGCAATCTGGTGCAGGGCAAGGCGCTGACCGACGCCGACCGCGACGAAGCCTTTGATTGTTTCGATACCGAGGACTTCCGCGCGGGCTATCGCGCCTTCCTGGCCAAGGCCAAACCGCAATTCACCGGCCGCTGAACAAGAGATCGAGGAACACGCATGCACAACGACACCCGCGGCTCCGGCCGCTCGCACTCTCCCGCCTCCGATGCCCCTGCCGGCGCGCTTGCCGGCATGCGCGTCATCGAGTTGTCGCAGATCATGGCGGGTCCCACCTGCGGCATGATGCTGGCTGACCTGGGCGCTGACGTCATCAAGGTGGAAAAGATTGACGGTGGCGACGATTCGCGCCAGTACCGCGATCCGCAGATCAACGGCATCTCGGCCCCCTACCTAATGCTCAACCGCAACAAGCGCGCCATCGCGCTGGACCTGAAACACCCCGAGGGCAAGCAGGTGCTCTTGCGCATGATCCGCGACGCCGACGTGGTGACCGAGAACTTCCGCAAGGGCACGATGGAAAAGCTGGGGCTGGGCTACGAGACGCTGCGCAAGGAGAATCCGGGCCTGATCTATTGCGCCGTGTCCGGCTACGGCACGACCGGTCCCTTTGCGGACAAAGGCGGCTTCGATCTGGTGGCGCAGGGGTTTTCAGGCTTGATGGCCATCACCGGCGAACCCGGCGGCCCGCCGCTGCGCACCGGCAATTCGGTGGCCGACATCAATGCCGGTCTGCTCGCGGCCTTCGGCGTGCTGGCCGCGTACCAGCACAAGCAACGCACCGGCGAAGGCCAGATCGTGGAAACCTCGTTGCTGGAAGCCAGCCTGCAGCAACTCTATTGGCACGCTGCCATCTACTTTGGCAGCGGCGTCTCGCCCGGCCCCACGGGGTCGGCCCATGTGCTGAGCGCGCCCTACCAGGCGTTTCCCACCCGCACCGACTGGATCATCATCGGCGGCGCCAACGAGAAGAACTGGCAGCGCATCGCGCAGGCGCTGGGCAAGCCCGAATGGGCAGAAGACCCGCGCTTTGCCCGCAATCGCGACCGCATGCAGAACCGCGATGAACTGGTGGAGGGCATCTCCGCCATCCTGAAGACCCGCGATGCGCAGGAATGGCTGGACATCTTCGATGCCGCCGGTGTGCCCGCTGGCCCGGTGCACTCGATTGCGCAGGCGTTGTCGCACCCGCAGACGCTGGCGCGTGAAATGGTGGTGGAGCAGGACCATCCCGTGGCAGGCAAGGTGCGCACCGTGGGCATGCCCGTGAAACTGTCGGCCACGCCCGCCCGCTATCATCGCGCCGCGCCCCGGCTGGGCGAGGACTCCATCGCGATCCTGGGCGAATTCGGCTACGGCAAGGAAGAGATCGACGCGCTGATCGGCGCCGGTGTGGTCGCGGCCGTGGACCGTGAATCGGTGCAGGCTTAAAGCGAGAGAACGCAAGGCGGCAAGACCGCCTTGCGTTCGGGTTGATTACTCCACTTCGCCCAGGTACGCGGCGCGCACCTTGGGATCGTGCAGCATGTCGCGCGCGGGACCGGACAGCGTGATTTCGCCCGATTCCATCACATAGCCGCGGTGGCTGTTTTCCAGGGCCAGGCGCGCGTTCTGCTCGATGAGCAGGATGGTGACGCCTTCGCTGGCGATGGTGCGCACCACTTCGAACACCTTCTCGACCATCAGCGGCGCCAGGCCCATCGACGGTTCGTCCAGGAGCAGCAATTTGGGACGCGCGATCATCGCGCGGCCCATCGCCACCATCTGCTGCTCGCCGCCAGACAGCGTGCCGGCAGCCTGCTTGCGGCGTTCGGCCAGGCGGGGAAACAAGGTAAAGACGCGATCCGTGTCCTGCCGGATCTGGGCCGCGTCGCGGCGGATGTAGCCGCCCATCGCCAGGTTTTCCTCGATGGTGAGCTGCCCGAAAATACCGCGCCCCTCGGGCACCATCACCAGGCCCTTGCGGACCAGTTCGTGCGACTTCTGGCCGCCGATGGATTGCCCTGCGTAGACGACTTCGCCGCCGGCCAGCGGCACCAGTCCGCAGATGGCGCGCAGCGTCGTGCTCTTGCCCGCGCCGTTCGCGCCGATCAGGCAGACCAATTCGCCATCGTCCACGCGAAGGTCGATGCCGCGCACCGCGCGGATGCCGCCGTAGGACACTTGCAGGCCCCGCAGTTCGAGCATGGGTTGGGATGCCGTCATGTTGCCTGGCCCTCGTTGTGGATGAGCGGATCCTGCGCGGCGCCCGCGCCCAGATACGCTTCAATGACCTTGGGATCGCGCTGCACCTGAGCGGGTTTGCCCATCGCCAGCACCTTCCCGTACTCCAGCACCAGCACGCGGTCGCACAGGCCCATGACGAGCTTCATGTCGTGTTCGATCAGCAGCACGGTGACACCGTCCGCGCGGATCTTCTCGACGAGCTTGCGCAGCACCACCGTTTCCGACGCGTTCATGCCCGCGGCGGGTTCGTCCAGCGCCAGCAACGTGGGATCCGTGGCCAGCGCACGCGCGATTTCCAGGCGCCGCTGGTCGCCATACGGCAGCGACCGCGCGACGTCGTTGGCGCGATGCCCGATGCCGACATAGTCCAGCAGCTCCTGGGCGCGCGCCTCGATGGCCGCCTCTTCGGCACGCGTTGCGCGCGTGCGCAGCACCGCGCCCAGCACGCCGGCGCGGGTGCGCATGTGGCGGCCGATCATCACGTTCTCGATCGCGCTCAGGTTGGCGAAGAGGCGGATGTTCTGGAAGGTGCGCGCCAGGCCCGCGTAGGCGACCTCGTGCGGCTTCTTGCCCGACATGGATTCGCCGTTGAACGTGCAAGTTCCTTCCTCGGGGATGTACAGCCCGGTCAGCACGTTGAACAGCGTGGTCTTGCCCGCGCCGTTCGGGCCGATCAGGCCGTAGATCTCGCCCTGTTCAATATCGAAACTGACGCCCGACAAGGCCTGCAGCCCGCCGAAGCGCTTGCCCAATCCCTGGGCTTGCAGCAGTTTGCTCATGCCGCGCCTCCTTGCGTCTTGGTGGCAAGTTCGCGCTTGCGCACCGCCGACGGCCACAGGCCGGCAGGACGGAACAGCATCACGCACACCATGGCCAGGCCGAACAGCAGCATGCGGATGCCCTCGGGATCCAGCACCACGGCGCCGAACAGCAGGTGCTGCACGGGTTCCACCACGGCGCGCAGGAACTCCGGCAACGCAGCCAGAATCAGCGCGCCCAGGATGACGCCCGGAATGTGGCCCATGCCGCCCAGCACCACCATGCACAGGATCGAAATGGACTCCATGAGCGAGAAGCTTTCGGGGCTGACGAATCCCTGCATCGACGCGAACAGCGCACCCGCCACGCCGCCGAACGACGCGCCCATCGCGAAGGCCAGCAGCTTGATGTTGCGGGTGTTGATGCCCATCGCCTTGGCGGCGATTTCGTCTTCGCGGATGGCTTCCCACGCGCGGCCGATGCGGGAATTCTGCAAGCGCACGCAGACCACAATGATGATCAGTGTTAACGCGAGCAGCAGGTAGTAGTACTTTTCCGGCCCGGTAAAGCGGATGCCCAGCAGGTTCTGCGTGCGCCCGAACGCAAACTCGCCGACCTTGAACGTGTCGATGCGGTTGATGCCCTGCGGCCCGTTCGTGATGTTGATGGGCGCATTCAGGTTGTTCAGGAAGATGCGGATGATCTCGCCAAACCCCAGCGTCACGATTGCCAGGTAGTCGCCTCTCAACTTCAGTGTCGGCGCCCCCAGCAGCACGCCGAACAGGCATGCCACCGCCAGCGCGATCGGCAGGATCGCCCAGAACGGCAGGTGCAGCCCGAAATGCGGCGACGCGAGCAGCGCCCAGGTGTAGGCGCCCACCGCGTAGAACGCGATGTAGCCCAGGTCCAGCAGGCCCGCAAAGCCCACCACGATGTTCAGGCCCAACGCCAGCATCACGTACAGCAGCGCAAAGTTCAGGATGCGGACCCAGCTTTGCCCGGCCATGCCGATCACGAACGGCAGCACGGCCAGCACGACGCCGATCAGCGCGATGCCGATCAGGGTGCGGGTCGAGAACCCGCTTTTCTTCAGGTGCGTGCTCATGCGCGATCCCCCACCCGTTCACCCAGCAGGCCCGAGGGTCGGAAGATCAGGACCAGCACCAGCACGAAGAACGCGAACACGTCCTGATAATGGCTGCCCAGGAAGCCGCCCGTCAGGTCGCCGATGTAGCCCGCGCCCAGCGACTCGATGATGCCCAGCAGCAGGCCGCCAGCCATCGCGCCAACGAGGTTGCCGATCCCGCCCAGCACCGCGGCGGTGAAGGCCTTCAGGCCCAGCATGAAGCCCATCGTGTATTGCGACACGCCGTAATACGTGGCGACCATCATGCCGGCCACGGCGGCCAGCGCCGAGCCGATCAAAAAGGCGGCCGAAATCACCGTATTGATGTTCACGCCCATCAGACCCGCGACCTCGCGGTTCTGCGCGGTAGCGCGCATCGCGGTGCCCAGACGGGTCTTGTGCACGACGGCCAGCAGTCCGCCCATGATGAGCGACGCGATCACCACGATGGCGATCTGCAGCGAGCTCATGCGCGCGCCGGCAAACTCGAACACCTGCGGCGACAGCACCTGCGGAAAGTTCAGATAGTTGCGGCCCCACGCCATCATCGCGACGTTCTGCAGAATGATGGACACGCCGATCGCTGTGATCAGCGCTGCCAGACGCGGTGCTCGGCGCAGCGGGCGGTAGGCCACGCGTTCGGCCGTCCAGCCCACCGCCATGCACAGGGGCACGGAGACAAGCAGGCCGACGCCCAGCACCACGAAGGCCGAGGCGCCGGGATCGCCGCCCACCAGCGAAATGGCGACCGTGGTGGCCGCCATGGCGCCAATCATGACGACGTCGCCATGCGCGAAGTTGATCAGCCCGATGATGCCGTACACCATGGTGTAGCCAAGCGCGACCAGGGCGTACACGCTGCCGAGCGTGACGCCGTTAATCAGTTGTTGAATGAAGATATCCATAGGGGCCGCTGAATAAGCCTGGAAGAATCGCGCGTGGCGGCCGGGGCGCAAAGGCCTGGACGCGCATCGCGCGCAGCACGCGCCGGACGGCGCCTGCGGACAAGCGGGCGGACCGTGGCGCAGCCAGGTTCCGCCCTCGTTCAAGCCGGCTTAGTTAGCCTGGCTGACCATCGTTTCAACCATCTCCCACTTGCCGTTCTTGACTTCGTAGATGGTGACCGAGATTTCCTTCAGATCGCCCTTGTCGTCGTAGGAAATGTGCTCGCTCGTCGCGCCCTTGCGGTTCAGCTTGGCCAGCTTGGGCAGGTACTTTTCGGGGTCGGCGGAACCGGCCTCTTCAATGGCCGTGATCATGTTCCAGGCGCCGTCATAGGCATACGGCGCGTAGACGCCGGGGGCCTTTTTGAAGCGGGCCTGATATTTCTGATCGAAGTCCTTGCCCGCAGCCATCTTGTCCAGCGGCACGCCGGCCAGCGAGGCGTAGGTGCCGTCGGCGGCGTCGCCGGCCAGCTTGATGAAGGTGTCGCTACGCGTCATTTCGCCGGACACCAGCGGGGCCTTCAGGCCCAGCGTGGCGAGCTGGCGCTTCATCGGGCCGGACTGCGCATCCAGGCCGCCGTAGAAGATGGCGTCAGGCGCGGAACCCTTGATGTTGGTCAGGATGGCCGTGAAGTCGTTGGCCTTGTCGGTGGTGTATTCGCGGCGCACGACCTGGCCGCCGGCGGCCTTGACGGCCTTCTCGACCTCGTCGGCCAAGCCTTGGCCGTAAGCGGTGCGGTCGTCGATGATCGCGACCTTCTTGGCCTTCAGGTTCTGCACGATGAACTTGCCGACCGCGGCGCCCTGCTGGGTGTCGCTGGTCATCATGCGGAACGTGGTTTCGTAGCCCTGCTTGGTGTATTC
>CBHWAL010000189.1:0-8144 GCA_966111495.1 uncultured Achromobacter sp.
GCCCCAGCTCGAACAGGCGGTCGCCATGGTGCGCGGCCTGGTTCCCCGTTTTGCCGCCCACCATGGCGTGATGGTGCGCGACGACGCGGTGCGTGCCGCGGTCGTCCTGTCGCAGCGCTACCTGCCCACCCGGCAGCTGCCCGACAAGGCGATCAGCCTGCTCGACACGGCGTGCGCGCGCGTGGCCTTGTCCCAGCACGCGCCGCCGCACGCGCTCGAACACCTCGAACAGCGGATCCTGGCCTGCGAGTCCGAGCGCGAGTTGCTGAGCGCCGAGGCCACCGTGGGATTGCGCGACGCCGGCGACCTGACCGACCTGGACGCGCGGATGGCAACGCTACGCGCCGAGAAGGCAGGCATCGAGGAGCAGTGGCGCGAGCAGAAGGCGTGGGTCGATTCCCTGCTGGCCCGCCGTGGCGAGGCGCTCAAGGGCGAGGCTGACGGCACGGAGCGGGAGTCGGCGGCCGCGCTGGCCGAGGCCTCCCGCGGACTGCGCGCGCTTCAGGGCGAGTCGCCGCTGGTGCACCCCGAAGTGGGCGAAAGCGCCGTGGCGGAAATTGTGGCCGACTGGACGGGCATTCCCGTGCGCCGGATGCTGACGGACGAGATCACGGCGGTTCGCAATCTTCAGGGCTCGCTGCATGCGCGCGTGATTGGCCAGCAGCATTCCATCGAGCGCATCGCGCAGCGCGTGCGCACTGCGCACGCCGGGCTGTCCGACCCGCAAAAGCCGCAGGGCGTCTTCCTGCTGGCCGGGCCGTCCGGTGTGGGCAAGACCGAAACCGCGCTGGCGCTTGCCGACACGCTGTACGGGGGCGAGCAGAACCTCATCTCCATCAACCTGAGCGAGTACCAGAAGTCACACACCGTCTCGGGCCTGCGCGGCGCGCCGCCCGGGTACGTGGGCTATGGCGAAGGCGGCGTGCTGACCGAGGCGGTGCGCCGCCGGCCGTACTCCGTCATCCTGCTGGACGAAGTGGAAAAGGCGCACAGCGATGTGCACGAGGTGTTCTTCCGGGTGTTCGACAAGGGCTACATGGAAGACGGCGACGGGCGCTACATCGACTTTCGCAACACCATCATCCTGCTCACCACCAACGTGGCCAGCGAGCTGATCTCAAGCCTGTGCTCGGACGAAGACGTGCCGCCGACCTTCGATGGCTTGTGCCAGGCGATCGAACCGGATCTATTGGCGCACTTTCCGGCCGCGTTGCTGGGACGCATGACCGTCGTGCCGTACGGGCCGCTGCGCACCGACGCGCTGGCAAGCATCGTGCGGCTGCACCTTGACCGCGTGGTGCGGCGCATGGCGGACACCCTGAAGGCGCAGCTTGCCTACGGGCAGGAGGTGGTCGACTACGTCGTGGCGGCGTGCAAGGTGGACCAGTCCGGCGCGCGCGCCCTCATCGGCTTTCTTGAGCGGCACATCCTGCCGCGCCTGGCCTCGATCTGGATGGATGCGATGGCCGGCCGCAAGACCTTGACGCGCGTGGATGTCGACGTCGTGGACAAGGACGCCAGACCTCAGGACGCGTTCTCGTTCGTGCCGCATTCGGCCGACACGCACTGACGGTGGCCAGGGGAATTTGCATGCGGAATCAAATCCGGGTCATCGTGGCCGATGGCCACCCCGTCTGCATCAAGGGCATTCAGATCGAGCTTGCGGCGTCCGCCGATGTCGTCGTCGTGGCCAGCGCGCAAAACTCGACGCAGCTGTTCAGCGCACTTGCGCAGCAGGCCTGTGACGTGCTGGTCAGCGATTACGTGATGTCGGGCTCAGACTTCGGCGACGGTCTGGGAATGTTGTCGTTGATCCAGCAACGCCATCCCGCCATCAAGCTCATCGTGCTGACGTCGATCGACAGCCCGCTGGTGCTGCAGGCCCTGGTGAAACAGGGCGTTCGCGCCATCGTCAGCAAGTCCGATATGTCGGAACACCTGCAGCATGCGCTGCGCGCCGTCTGGCGGGCCGAGCAGTACTACTCGCCCCGCATCGACGGTGCGCTTCAGGCGCAAGCCGCTTTTGCAGGCGGTGAGCGCGTCGGCAAGCTGACACGCTGCGAAGTCGAAGTCGTCCGCCTGTTCTTGTCAGGCTTATCGGTGGGCGAGATTGCGCAGAAGTTCGGACGCAGCAAGCAGACCGTCAGTGCCCAGAAGCGCGCCGCCATGCGCAAGCTGGACGTGCGGACCGATATCGATCTGGTCCGGTACGGAATGCGCAGCGGCCTGACCGCGTGATGCCGAAGGGAATCGTTGCGACGCTGCTGCTGCGCACGTAATTGACGCGATAGCCGATGCCGGGAATGCGCGTGTCGTAGAGCACCTGCGCCAGCTTAGGACGTGTTCCAACGCGGCGCTCAGGTTGCAGGTGTTCAGCAGCAGGCCAAGATAACGTTGAATCAGGCGGTGCATGCCCACGGCGCCGGGCGCGTAGGCTTGCGGACGCTCCTTCCAGGATCGCGGTTCATTGTCGAGCAGGCGGTCGATCAGCGAAGGCAGATAGCGAACTTTCGCGAAGGCTTCACTCGCATTCAACGGATCTCCCCTCGACATGCACGCTGAGCACGCTCAGCATGGCAATCGTACCGGCGTCGGTTCTCCACGTGCGTTGGCCCGCCCCGGCGACGGTGGTGTCGCCGTGATCGGTCCAGCGGGTCACGGTGGCCAGCTTGATGGCGTCATCGTCATCGCGCGACACCGGATAGCGGGCGGGCATGTAGGCGCTGAGTTCGGTCTGGTCGCACAGGGTGACCTTGCACTGGCGCCAGATCAGATCCAGCGCGCCCTGCACCGGCGGAAACGATAGCCGGGCAACGCGTGAGAACGGCACCCAGCGGTAGCCGCCTGATAAATACAGCTCGCAATGCGGGCCAAGGCGCGTGTCGCTGTCGGTGATCCAGCTGAAGGCATCGCCGGGATTGGCGTGGCCCGCCGAAGCCGGGGCGGCGTCCAGCCAACCGGGCTCCTTGGCGCCCTTGAACACTTCACATCGATACGCCTCGGCGCGCAGCAGTTCGCGCATCACCTGCGCCGTGCGCAGGTGGTCGGCGCTCAGGCTGGCCCATGACTGGAGCTGCTTGATCGCGCGGATCCAGTCGCCATTGATGCTTAGCAGCTGAAACAGCAGCCAGCGCAGACGGACGGCCGCGGGTTCGCGCTGGACCTTGCCCATCGCGTCTTCGATGGCCTCGGCCAGCGGACGGCCATGCAGCATCTGGAGCAGCGACTCACGGGATTCAGTTTGCGGGAGGGCGGTGTTCAGCATGGTGTGCGGCAAGGGGCTTGGACTCGGAAATGTCTTGTTCGAGGTAGCTGTCGATCGACCGGTCGTGGTGTTCGCGGCGCGCGAGCGACAAATACCGAATGCTCGTTGCACCGGGCATCCAGCGCGTGATGCGGAACCAGCGCGCCCGTTTCAGCATGCAGGCACACGGGATGCTCGTGCAACGCGTGGATGCGCATGTCGTCGCACGCGCGGCGGTCTACAGTGAATTGGCTCATGAAGTGGACGTGGCAAAGTTCCCGCTCCAATGAATGGAAAGGGAAAGTGGGGGGAATGGTATTCAGCGTGGCTGAACGCTGCTATCGGCGCTGTCCGATAAGCGGGAAAAGTTTGCGTGTGCGCAGATGCCGCGTGGCCCGGGGAGAACGGCTTACAGCAGCAGTTGCTCGGCCTGAAGCGACAAGCCAAAGGCAATGACCTGTTTGCGCTGGCTGCAGATCTGCGCAAAGCCTTCTTCCAGCTCGCCGTAGCGGACGGGAGAAATGGAGGCCCGCGCCGCCGCCTGCTGCTTGGTCAGGCCCAGGTACTCGCGCCAGGCGCGCGGAAGTTGCCAATGATTCTGTGCGGCCCGTTCAAGCACATCCTGCGGGATGGTGCCGTCGTCGGGCACCGAGCGCACGATCTGCGCCATGTAGGAGTGCGCCGCATCGCGGCGGGCGGCCTCGGTCAGCAACGGGCTTTCGGTCGAGCCCAGGACGGGCGCGCTGGCGGCCGGATCTGGCGCGGCCGCCGCGGGTCGCGCGCCACCTGATCCAGGCATTCGGTGCAGCAACGCCAGATATTCGTCCCTGGACAACAGGACGTAGTCGGATTGGCCTCCATCGGAGGCGCCTGCGCCGCGCGGTTCTTCAGATGCGCCGCGCCGGTTTGACGCAGGATGCTCCAGCGAATCCAGGCTTTCGATCAGGATGCCGGCGCCGTCAATGCGATAAATCAGCGTGGTGAAGTCCGGCAGGTTGAGGATCTGGGGAATCGGGCCGGTGGCCGGCGTCGTGCCGCGGACCCAACGCAACGCAAGGTTTCTCGTGGCGGCGAGCACGACACGGCGGTCCTGCAGCGGCCGGTCTAACAGATCGGAGGCGGCTGGGCTGCTCCAGCGCACGGATTCAAAGGTGGGAGTAAGCATGTTGGGCTTGAGATCGTTTGGCGCCACCGTGTGGCGGGCGTCGTTGTCGCGCAGTGATGGCGATGCGAAGCGTTGTGTCAGGACTGTAGGATCCGGGCAGGCCTGTCGCAATAGGACGGGTTCGAGTTTCAGATGCGCCGCTGGCCGGCATGGGCGGCCGCGGGCACGCCTTGCCCGGCGAATGCTGACAAGTCTTATGCCGGTCCCAGATGCCTCGGTTCGATCTGATGGCCGGGGCGGGCCTTGGCGGCTAGGCTGGCCGCAGCGCATTAGAAGCACGTCAAGGAAATCGATGAGCCACCGCGATCGGCAACCCGGTCCTGCATGCCGCGCTGGAGGACTTGGGCGTGCGAACGCCCGAGGATGCTGCATTACAACAATGAAGATTGCGCGGGCGGTTAACCCGGGGTACTGTCGCTGCGTGGCAGCCGCCGGACGGTCGACTTTCTGAGGTTTTCGTTGGACACATTCACCGTGATCATGGCGATGCTCGTCGCCGTCCTGTTCAGCGGCCTCCTGGCCCGGATGCTGCCCCTGGCCGTACCGCTGCCCTTCGTGCAGATCGCACTGGGATTCCTGATCGCCGCCGTGTTCCAGCGGGGCGTGCTGATCGAGCCCGAGATCTTCTTCCTGCTATTCCTGCCGCCGCTCCTGTTCCTGGACGGGTGGCGGATATCCAAGCTGGCGGTCGTGCGCGAATCGTCTTCCATTGTCCAGCTCGCCTTTGGACTGGTGTTTTTGACGGTGGTGGGCGTCGGCTACCTGATCCACTGGATGATCCCGAACGTGCCGCTGCCAGTCGCCTTTGCCATCGCGGCCATCGTGTCGCCGACGGATCCGGTTGCGGTCGAGGCGATTTCGCGCCGGGTTCACATTCCGCGGCGCATGATGGCGATTCTGGAGGGCGAGGCGCTCTTTAACGACGCCAGCGGCCTGGTGGCCTTCCGCTTTGCGGTGGCGGCGGCAGCGACCGGCACGTTTTCCTTGCAGCAGGCAACCCTGTCCTTCATCTGGGTGTCCGTGGCGGGCTTGTCCATCGGCGCCGGGCTGACGTGGATCATCATGGAGCTGCGGACGATCGCCGCCCGCCGGCTTGGCGAAGAGCCCGGCACCGAAGTGCTGCTGAGTCTCCTGACGCCATTTTTCGTCTATTTCGTGGCCGAGCATGCCGAGGCCTCGGGCATTCTGGCTGCTGTCGCGGCCGGCGTCATGATGAGCTATTCCGAATTGTCCGGCCGCGCGCTCGCCGCCACCCGCATGGAGCGGCGGGCAGTCTGGGACATGGTGCAGTTCACCTTGAACGGCATGATCTTCGTGCTGCTGGGCGAACAGTTCCCCACGATTTTTGCGGGCCTGACGCGCGCGGCGCACGAAGCGGGCGGCGAATCCTTGTGGTGGCTGCCGCTGTATGGCCTGGCGGTATGCCTGGGCCTGGTGCTGTGCCGCCTGCTGTGGGTGACGGTGTCCCTGAAGATCAGCGCCATGACCGCCCGCCGCCGGGGCGCGCAACCGCCCGATGTGGGCCTGCGCGTCGTGCTGGCGATGTCGGTGGCGGGCGTGCGCGGGGCGGTGACGCTGGCGGGCGTGATGACGATTCCGCTTGCGATGGATACCGGCGAACCCTTCCCCACCCGTGACCTGGCGGTTTCCCTGGCGGCCATGGTCATCGTTTTTTCGCTGTTGCTTGCCAGCGTGGCCCTGCCGCCGCTGATGCGCGGTCTGCACTTTCCGGCGAACAGCCGCGTCCAGCGTGAAGCCTCGCTGGCACAGGAAGCCATGCTGCACGCCGCGCTGGACAGTATCGCGGCCGGCGTGAAAAGCCGGATCGCCAGTGATCCAGAGCGGGCCGCGGTCTATCTGAAGGTGGCGGACGACCTGACGGTCAGCCTGAATCGGCAATTTGGAACGGCTGCGAACGAGGCCGACGCCGAATTGCTGGGCCGGCAGATCGCCATCGAGCGCGAGCTGAGGCTGGACGCCATTGCCGCGTCCCGCGACGCCGTGTTTCATCTGGCTCGCACACACCGCATTTCCGACGCGCTGGCGCGCGAGCAGGGGCGCCGGCTGGACTTGCACGAGGCGCATTTGCGCTAGCGCTGGACGCACCGGGAGATTGCAGATGTTCGACGTGGGTTCCACTACGACAATCGGCGGCGCCACGCGCTGCGGTTGCCACAGCCCGGCTGCGGCCCGGATCAGCGCGCTCTATGCCGTCCACGAGGTCCATGGCGCCGCCGCAGGCGGGACAGCGGGCGCAATGGGTGACGCGGCGGCGGTGGCAGCCAAGCCGGCTTCAGCCGAACCGGGCGCGCGCGGGGCGCCCGCGGATGCCGTCGTGCACCCCGCCGCCCCTGACCGGCCGCTGGCTTTCATCAACGTCCGGATATTCGATGGCCTCTCAGACCAGTTGCAGGCCGGCATGCGGGTGGTGGTCGAAGGCAACCTGATCAAGGCGATCGAGCCGCAGTCGCTGCCTCTGCCCGAAGGCTGCCAGCAGATCGACGGCAAGGGCGGTGTGCTGATGCCCGGCCTGATCGACGCGCACTGGCACGCGGTGCTGGCGCGGCCCAGCATCCTGACTGCCATGACCGCCGACTTCAACTACGTTCATACGCTGGCGGTGGTGGAGGCGGGCGCGACGCTGATGCGGGGATTCACGACGGTGCGGGACATGGGCGGACCGGCATTCGGCCTGAAGCGCGCCATTGACGAGGGCCTGACGCCAGGGCCGCGCCTCTATCCGTCCGGCGCCTTTCTCAGCCAGACCTCCGGCCACGGGGACTTCCGTCTGCTGTCTGAGCTGCCGCGCTCGCCGGAGAGCGGCCTGACGTATGCGGAAAAAGTCGGAATGACCGCCATCTGCGACGGCGCGGCCCAGGTGCTGCTGCGCGCGCGCGAACAATTGATGCGCGGCGCGTCCCAGCTCAAGTACATGGCGGGCGGGGGCGTGATGTCGCCGCACGACGCGATCGACGTCACGGAAGGGTCGGTGGAAGAGCTGAGGGCCGCCGTAACCGCCGCCGAGAACTGGGGCACCTATGTCACGGTTCATGCCTACACGGCGCGCGCAGTGGGCATGGCGCTGGATGCCGGGGTCCGCTGCATCGAGCACGGCCAGCTCGTCGACGAATCGACTGCCCGCCGCATGGCTGACATGGGGGTCTGGTGGTGCCTGCAGCCGTTCCTGGACGACGAGGATGTCGTGCCCGCCGCCACGCCCGCCTCGCGCCGCAAGCAACTGGAAATGGTGGCGGGAACGGACACGGCCTATGGGCTGGCGCAACGCTTCGGCATCAAGACCGCCTGGGGCACGGATACGCTGTTCGATGCGCGGCTTGCCACGCGGCAGGGGGCGCAATTGGCGAAGATGCGCCGGTGGTACGGCGCCGCGGACATCCTGCGGATGGCCACCAGCGTCAACGCGGACCTCTGCGCGATGTCGGGGCCGCGTAATCCGTATCCGGGCAGGCTTGGCGTCGTGCAGGCCGGCGCCATGGCCGACTTGCTGGTGGTGGACGGCAATCCGCTCGAAGATATCGGGCTGATTGCGCGGCCAGACCAAAGTCTGCGGCTCATCATGAAAGACGGGCAGATCTGCAAGCACCGCAACGACTGATCCGCACTCATCTCAAGGGCATTTCCCGGTCTGTCCAGCCGCTTTTCAGGGGCTGGGGTTTTCGTACTGGTACGTGAGGTTTGCGTCCAGTGACAGACGAGTATGAGGAAACAGCGGGG
>CBHWAL010000190.1:0-8138 GCA_966111495.1 uncultured Achromobacter sp.
GCAGGTGTCTGACACCCGATTCCCCTCCACGTAGGTGTCTGACACCCATGGCTCGCCGCGCCAAGCTGTCGCCGACCTCCCGCGGGTGTCTGACACCGGTTCCCGCCAGGAACGCCACTTGCTGTAGGAATCCGGGGGCGCCTCGCCTATGCGGATCGAGCGGCGCCGAGTCTTAGCGGAGATTCAGCATGGACCACAGTGAAATGATGGCTCGCATGATCACATTGCCAGTCTCGCCGGGCAGGTTCGACGGATGGGACGGCGTGCTGTCTACCCTTGCGGACTGTCTCATGCAGGTTCAGGGAAAGCTCACGGAAACCGATGTGAAGCGCTTCCTGGATGTGGGCGCCCTGGTGTACCGAACCTGCTGTCAGGACGAGGCGCGCCAGCGCTGGACCGCCGAGGAGTTGGCTGCCTTTCACCGCAAGGCCCCCACCGACGCCTGAGACGCGTCGCGTCACATTGCGGACCCAATCACGCTGCGGATCAATACAGGCACTGCCTCAGCGCAAAGGTCCGGCCAAACGCGCGGACCTCGTCGCCGTCCACCGACGCCGACACATCCCAGTGGTCGCCGCGCGTCACAAGAATGGATTGGCTGGAAAAGGCGTGGCGCAGCGCAAACTGCCAGAACGCGCCTTCCGACCCCTCGGGCGCGAGATCATGCGGCCCGATCTGCAACCGTGACGGCCGGGGCGTGGCGCCCAGCGACCACTTCAGGGCGATCAGCAGGAATGCGAAACGCGCGGACGTGGACGCGGGCTGAATGCACAGGACTCGGATCTTGTCGCTCATGGCCATCACCCTGGCAGAACAGATGAACCAGCGTAGCAAGCCCCGTGCCGCCGATCCATACCGCATTTGGTCGATCCCGCGCAGCGCCCGTGTCCTTGCGCATGCTGACCCTGTTGCTAGAATGGCTGGCCGATCGCCGCCGGCTTGCACAGGAGAAACTCATGTCCCGAATCGTCGTCAATCCCGATACGGTATTCAATTCCGTGCAGTACGGTTTCAGCCAGGCGGTTATCGTGACCGGCCAGCGCCGGATGCTGCTGTCCGGTCAGGTCGGTGTGGACGCAAACGAAAAGACAGTCGGCCCGGGGCTGCAGGTGCAGACCGAGGCCGCGCTGGACAATATCGAGCGGGTATTGGCGGCGGGCGGCGGCAAGCTGTCGCAGGTCATCATGCTGCGCATCTATATCTGCGACACGGTAAGTACCGAACAGGAAGTCGTGGCGCAGGCGCTGCGGGACCGCTTCAAGGTGGATCCGCCGCCGTCTTCCTGGATCATCGTCAGCGGGCTGTCGCTGCCGGAATGGCTGATCGAAATCGAAGCGGAAGCGATGCTGGATTAAACGGATTGCGGGCCGGCGGGCGCGATGCCTGCGAGCCTGTCATGCCGACGCCTCGCGCCACGGCGGCACGGCGAAGGCGGCGCGCAGGGACGCCAGAAAACCCGCAGTGCGCGCGGATAGTTCCTGCCGCGATTTCACCAACGCCACCACATTCGCGTCCGGCAAGTTCCACCCCGACAGGAGCGGCACGAGCTCGCCCGTGCGCACGTGCGTGGCCACGTCCCATTCGGATCGCGCGATGATGCCGTGCCCAGCACGCGCCCAATCCAGTGCCGTCGCGCCCGCATTGCAGGACAGGACGGGCGCGATGCGCACGCCGACAGCCGTGCCTCGGGCACGCCGGAACCGCCACAGCGTCACGTCCTCGTCGTTTTCGCGCAAGGCGATGCAGTCGTGGTTGCGCAGGTCTTCCGGCGTCGCGGGCGCACCGCGGCGCGTCAGGTAGGCGGGCGACGCGCACAGGATGCGGCGGTTGGGCGCCAGCGGGTAGGCAACCAGCGTTGAATCGCGCAGCTCACCGATGTGGACCATCACGTCCCAGTTGTCCGACGCGAGGCGGGGAGGGCCGTCCGACAACGTCAGGCTGGCCGTCACGTCTTCGCTGCGCGACCGGAAATCCGCCACCAACCCGGCGATGTACCGCTGGCCGAAACCCAGCGGTGCCACCACGCGAAGATGCCCCGCCACGACGCCGCGCCGGCCCGCCAATTCGTCGGCCAGCACGGTCAGGTCATTGCAGATCTGCGCGGCCCGCATGGTCAGCAGATGGCCTTCTTCCGTCAGCGCAATGCCGCGGGCCGACCGGTTGACCAGCCTGACGCCCAGCCGCTTCTCCAGCGCATTCAGACGCTGCGTCACCGCAGGCGGCGTCACATCCAGCGCGCGCGCCGCCTGAGCAAGCGAACCGGCAGAGGAAAGGCTTAGAAAAAAGCGCAGATCATCGGTGGCGATCATTTAGTCAAGGCTTAATGGGATATTAAGTTGCTATTAAACCCGGGTAGCGGCATCCGCGCCATACTGCGTACTGATTTTTGCGGGTCTGTCGCGCCCGCGCTCACACGCCGAAGAGATTGCCATGACCCTGGAAACCGCCGCGTCCACGCTGGATGCCCTGGAAACGCCCTGCCTGCTGCTCGACGAAACGCGCATGACGCGCAATATCGAACGGCTGAACGGCCTGATGGCCGGCCACGGCGTCCGCTTGCGTCCCCATCTGAAAACCCCGAAGTCCATCGAGGTCGCCCGCCGTCTCATGGCAACGCCGCAAGGGCCGGCCGCTGTCTCGACCCTGCAGGAGGCCGAACAGTTCGCCGCCGCGGGCGTCACGGATCTGCTGTATGCGGTCGGGGTGTCCCCGTCGAAACTCGACCGCGTGCTGGCTTTGCGTCAGCGCGGCGTAGACCTGACGGTGGTGGTCGACAGCCTTGAGGGCGCGCGCGCGGTGTCGGCACGTGCCAAGGCCGCTGGCGATGCCATTCCGGCGCTCATCGAGATCGATTGCGATGGCCACCGCGCCGGCGTGCAGCACAAGGACACGGATCAACTGCTGGCAATCGCGCGCGTGCTGCACGAAGACGGCGCCTGCCTGCGCGGCGTCATGACGCACGCGGGCGAATCCTATGGCTGCCGCAGCGTCGAGGCGATCGCCGACATGGCCGAACAGGAGCGCTGGGCCGCCGTCAGTTGCGCAGAAGCGATTCGCGGCGCGGGCCTGCCGTGCCCGGTTGTCAGCGTCGGTTCCACGCCCACCGCGCACTTTGCGCGCAAGCTGGATGGCGTGACAGAGGTGCGTGCCGGCGTGTACGTCTTTTTCGACCTGGTCATGGCCGGGTTGGGCGTGTGCAGCGTGGACGACATCGCCGCCACGGTGCTCACCACCGTCATCGGCCATCAGCCCGAGAAGGGCTGGATTCTGGTCGACGCGGGATGGATGGCCATGTCCCGGGACCGCGGCACGGCCAAGCAGCCGGTGGACCAGCTGTACGGTCTGGTGTGCGATGCGGATGGCAAGGTCTACCCGGACGTGCTGCTGGCCGAAACCAACCAGGAGCAGGGCATCATCAAGGTGCGTCCCGGCAGCAACGCGGTACTGCCCGACCTGCCCATCGGCGCCAAGTTGCGCATCTTTCCGAATCACGCTTGCGCGACCTGCGCGCAGCACGATGCCTACGAAGTCGTGCGTCCCGGCGAGCCGGACGTCGTTGCACGTTGGGAACGCTTCCGTGGCTGGTAGGCCGCACATCAACAAGGAATCCGCCATGGACTTCATTCAAACGCCCGACGCCACGCCGCCCGCCGGGCATTACGCCCAGGCGGTTCGCGCCAACGGTTTCGTCTTCGTCTCGGGTCAACTGGGCTTTTTGCCGCCGGCCGGACCCGGCGCGCGCCCCGTTCTGGCGGCGGACGCGGCCGGGCAGACACGTGAGGCGCTGCGCAGCGTGCGGGCCATTCTGGAGGCTGCGGGCTCGTCGTTGTCGTCGGTGGTGAACGTCACCGTGTACATCCCGGACGTCAGTCTATGGGATGAGGTCAACGCGGTATACGAAGCCTGCTTTGGCAGCCATCGCCCGGCGCGCGCCATCGTGCCCACGCGTGAGCTTCATTACGGCGCATTAGTGGAAATCAGTGTGGTGGCGGTGACCTGAGCGGGGTGCGCGTTCTGCCCGGGGGAGGGCGGGGCTCCAAAGGCCGAGGGACAGGCGCCGCCTATAATGCCTGCGCCTCAATGCCCTTGGCGGAGACCGTCCACATGCACTACGAGTATCTGTTCTGGTCCATGGCTGCCATGGTGGCCGCCGCGCTTGCCGGCGGCGCCTTGTGCGGCCGGCTGCAATCGATCAAGCATCTGGTGATCGGCCTGCTGGGATTGGCCGCAGCGATCTTCACGGTGGTGCTATTGCTTGCGCGCCAGGGCGGATTCGACGAACTGGCGGCGATGCTGTCGATCGCCGCCTTCATGTTCAGCCTGGTGATCGGCGCCGCAGCGGCGCTGCTGACCCGTCGCATCCGGCTGCAGCGGCATCATTCTTCCGCGTCGTAGTCCTCGTCCTCATCGTCTTCGTCGTCCTCATCCTGCTCGAGGGCGTCGTAACCCTTCCAGGTGATGCGCCAGCGCGTCGCACCGGCATTCGCTGCGGTCTCGCTGACCTGCTTGACCAGGCCGGCATCTTCCAGCAGGTCCAGATGATGCGCGATGACCTGCAGGCCTTGCTCTTCGGGGTGCGGTGCGAGCGCGGCGTTCTTGATGTCGTGCGTGCTCAGGTTGGGGCCGGGGGCGTCGCGCAGAGCGCCCAGAATCGTGACGACCAGATCGAAATCGCGTTGCATGATGTCCACCATGTTGGGATAAAAGAACACGACGACGATAGCAGACTTCGGCTGCAGCAATAGGACAGCGCGCGCGCCTGCGTTACAGTCCGGGGTTCTTGCTAAACCACACTCGAAAACACCATGAAAAAACCCGCAGAACGGGATTGCCTGGCGGTCGTCCCCGGCTACACGGGCCAGTCCGCCAAGCTGTACCTCTCGCGCGGCGAGGATGAGCGTATCGACGGCGTGACCGTCTACGACCTGCTCGGCCACGTCAAGCAGCAGGGCGATGCCGAAGCCGCCGCCGTCTGGGTGGGCGAATGGCTCGCCAAAGAGGCCGACAACCGCAAGGCCCGCCGCACCCAGCTCCAAGCCCAGATGTTCCTCTGCAAGCTGGCAGGTGACGAGAAGACCGCGTTCCTGGCCGCGCAGAAGCCGCTGGCCCGCGTGCTGGCCGAAGCCGGGGTGCGCAGCCGTAGCGTGGCCGCCACTTCCGGGGCCGCTCGCCAGTCGCTCGGCCCTCTGTCCAAGAAACGTTAGCCCAAGGCTGTTATAGTCGCGCCTGGGCGTGCGTAAGCACCTGCATGGTGCGCGCCCGGGCGGGCTTGGCCCGCAAATCAAGGAAGATGGAAATGGAAATACTCAGTCGGCACGTTGCCGACGTAGCGGGCGGCGTCGAGCTGCACACCACGCTGGATGGCGAAAGCATCAGCGTCTATGCCGTCATGGGCGTGGATGATCTCAATGCGATCGCAGACATCGTGCCGCGCGAAAAAGTCGAAGCAGGAGCGGACATACACGCCGCCAATGTCGACAATGTTGATAATGCGCAAGAACAGATCGACCAAGTGCTGGAAAATATGAATCCCGGCGACGTGGCGGTTTTCCTTTGCTCGGGCCCCGATGCTTTCGGCGCGGCGCTCGACTTGTTGGGTTTACCTATCGACGAGTAAGCCTGACGGCAAACCATAGTGTCATCCAAACGGCGTATTGCAGGTCGCGCTCACTTTAGATGGCATTTATATAAGCCTTGTTTGTTTTTTTATGATGTATTGGTGTTTACACCAATGCAGGGACCCGTTTTGCCTTTAAAAACGTGCGAATTAACTGCGCAGTTTCTCTTTGTTGCATTATTGGCACGTATTTTTTAGGATTATGTTGACTTGTGAGGGGAACATAACGATAGTGTCGGCACACGATCACAAGCGTTGCGATTTTCGATCAGTGCCGTGCCTTTTCCGGCTCAGCGTTATTGTTATACTGTCCCCTCCTTGATTGATTCGTGACCTCCGGGCATTTGCCCATTATCTCTAGGAAATACAGTATGGAAACCGGCGTCGTTAAGTGGTTCAATTCGGAAAAGGGTTATGGCTTCATCACCCCGGAAGCGGGTGGCAAGGACCTCTTCGCTCACTTCTCCGAAATTCAGGGCTCGGGCTTCAAGTCTCTGGAAGAGAACCAGCGCGTCAGCTTTGTGACGGCCAATGGCCCCAAGGGCCCGCAAGCCACGAAGATTCAAGTCCTGTAAGGATCTGAGTTTTCTCAAGAAGGCCCCCTAGTGGGGCCTTTTTTGTTTTCTGCGGGTTATCACTCCCACGAATCCATCGCCGCCATGACCGCTACCTTGCCCACGCCGATTGCCACGTCGTTTGCCACGCAACCCCACGATGTGGTCGATTTTTGGCTCGATGCCGGGCCCGCGCAATGGTTCAGCAAGAGCGCACAGTTTGATGCCGACGTTCGCGCGCGCTTCGAAACCGCGCACATGGCGGCCGCTGCCCGCCGGCTCGATGCCTGGCTGGACGAACCTGCTGGCGCGATCGCGTTGATGATTCTGTTGGACCAGTTCCCGCGCAATGCCTACCGGGATACCGGACATATGTTCGCCACCGATGCGCTGGCACTGCATTTTGCCGAACGCGCCATCGCGGCAGGCCATGACCTGGAAGTCGATGCCTCGCTGCGTCAGTTCTTCTACATGCCGTTCGAACACGCCGAGAACCTCGCCGCGCAGAATCGAGCTATCGCCTTGATGGAGCCGCTGGGCGCCGACGCCGTGCGATGGGCCGTCCTGCATCGAGACATCATCAAGCGGTTCGGGCGCTTCCCGCATCGGAACGCGGCGCTGGGACGCCAGTCCACCCAGGCTGAAAGTGAGTTCCTGGAAGCGGGCGGTTTTGCAGGGTAGGGCGCAACTGCGCGCGGGCGGCGAGGTGTCCACGTGTATCGGTACGTGGCAAGTTGAAAATGTTGGGCGCATGTCCGGGCCTGGCTTGCGCTCTTTAGCGGGTGTAGCGGGCGTTTTCCGGGGTCAATCCCGCCCTTTCGGGCATTTGACGTTTTTCCGGGTTCGCCAATAAACTGATTTCAGCGAGATTCTCAAGCGACGCGGTCTGCGTTCTCCTTGGTCGCCGTCAGTGGTGCCGCGGTTGCTATCCTCTCCCATCCTTGAAGATCTGGCGTCCCGCGAGCAATCGCTTTTTAGGTCAAGGACATCCCATGGCAACCGGCATCGTCAAGTGGTTCAACGCCGAGAAGGGTTATGGCTTCATCATGCCCGACGACGGCAGCAAGGATCTTTTCGCTCACTACTCTGAAATCCGTAGCGAAGGCTATAAGTCGCTACAAGAAAACCAGCGGGTCACTTTCGACGTTGGAACCGGACCCAAGGGTCCCAGCGCCAAGAACATCAAGGTCGCGGCCTGAGAGCTCTCGGGTAGCGTTCCGGGTCCGCCCGGCGTTCTATCCATAAAAAAGCCCCCACGGCTTCTTGCGTGGGGGCTTTTTTTGTCCTGGCTTTTCTCAGTGCTTGCCGCTGCCGCCGGACGACAGCTTGTCGACCAGGGCGATCCCCAGCGCCGACAGAATGAAGATCGCGTGGATGATGGTCTGCCACATCACGCCGGCCTCAGTAAAGCGCGCGTTCGGCGTGCCGATGGTGCCCGCTTCGATGAAGGTGCGCAGCAGGTGGATCGACGAGATGCCGATGATCGCCATCGCAAGTTTCACCTTCAGCACGCTGGCATTCACGTGGCTGAGCCATTCAGGCTGGTCGGGGTGGTTCTGCAGGCGCAGGCGTGACACGAAGGTTTCGTATCCGCCCACGATGACCATCACCAGCAGGTTGGAGATCATGACCACGTCGATCAGCCCCAGCACGATCAGCATGATTTCCATTTCGCCGAAGCTGGTGGCGTGAGTGACCAGGTGCCAGAGCTCCTTGAGGAACAGCATCACATAGACGCCCTGCGCGACGATCAGGCCCAGGTACAGCGGTAGCTGCAGCCAGCGCGAACTGAAGATGAGACTGGGAAGCAGGCCAAGGCGGGGAGGGGGATTCGGGATCATGTTGGGTGCGAGCCGTTGGGGTTTGCGAAAAAAAGCGCGGCGGCAATTCTAACAACGCCATGGGTCAGCGGACATCTCTTTTGCCCGGCTTCGAATGGCCCGGCGGTGCTTAGCATGTCAGCCCTC
>CBHWAL010000191.1:0-8055 GCA_966111495.1 uncultured Achromobacter sp.
GAGCAGACGATGATGCAGTTGTCCGCCTTGTCGCGGACCACTTCCATCTCGAATTCCTTCCAGCCGAGCAGCGACTCTTCGATCAGGAGCTCGCTGGTCGGCGAGGCTTCCAGGCCGCGGCGGCAGATGGTTTCGAATTCTTCGGCGTTGTAGGCGATACCGCCGCCCGAACCGCCCATCGTGAAGCTGGGGCGGATGACCGCGGGGAAACCGGAGGTGCCGACTTCGGCCGCGATGCGGCGCTGCACTTCCCAGGCTTCGTCCATGTTGTGGGCCACGCCCGACTTGGCCGATTCCAGGCCGATGTCAGTCATGGCCTGCTTGAACTTCTGGCGGTCTTCGGCCTTTTCGATGGCGTGTTCGTTGGCGCCGATGAGTTCGACGTTGTGCTTCGTGAGCACGCCGTGGTGGGCCAGGTCCAGCGCGCAGTTCAGCGCGGTCTGGCCGCCCATCGTGGGCAGCAGCGCATCGGGCTTTTCACGCTCGATGATTTTTTCGACGGCTTGCCAGGTGATGGGCTCGATGTAGGTGACGTCGGCCGTTTCCGGGTCCGTCATGATCGTGGCCGGGTTGCTGTTCACCAGGATGGTGCGATAACCCTCGGCCTTGAGCGCCTTGCAAGCTTGCGCGCCGGAGTAGTCGAATTCGCAGGCCTGCCCGATGATGATGGGGCCGGCGCCGATGATGAGAATGCTTTTTAGGTCTGTACGCTTGGGCATGATGCAGTCTTTACTTTTGGCCGGACATCAGGCTGATGAACTTGTCGAACAGCTCGAGGATGTCGTGCGGACCCGGGCTGGCTTCGGGGTGACCCTGGAAGCAGAAGGCCGGGCGGTCGGTGAGCTCGAAGCCTTGCAGCGTGCCGTCGAACAGCGAGACGTGCGTCACGCGCGCGTTGGCGGGCAGGCTGGCTGCGTCGACACCGAAACCGTGGTTCTGGCTGGTGATGAACACGCGCTTGGACGCGAGGTCTTGCACCGGGTGGTTGGCGCCGTGATGGCCCGTCTTCATCTTGACGGTCTTGCCGCCCACCGCCAGGCCCATGATCTGGTGGCCCAGGCAGATGCCGAACACCGGCAGCTTCTTGTCCAGGAAGGCGCGGGTGGCGTCGATGGCGTAGTCGCAGGGCTCGGGGTCGCCAGGGCCGTTGGACAGGAACACGCCGTCGGGATTGAGCTTAAAGACGTCTTCGGCGGTGGTCTGGGCCGGCACCAGCGTGATGCGGCAGCCACGGTCGGCCAGCAGGCGCAGGATGTTGCTCTTCACGCCGTAGTCGTAGGCGACCACGTGGAACTTGGACTGGTCGGGAGACGTGAATCCGCCTTCGAGCTGCCAGGTGCCTCCGGTCCAGCCGGTGCTTTCCTTGACGGACACGACCTTGGCCAGATCCTGGCCGGCCATGCCGGGAAAGCCGCGGGCGAGTTCAACGGCGCGCTCGGCGTCGGAACCCACGAAGATGCACGCGCCCTGGGCGCCCTTTTCGCGCAGGATGCGCGTGAGCTTGCGGGTGTCGATGCCGGAAATGGCAACGATGCCCTGCTCGGTCAGGTAGTCAGGCAACGATTGCGTGGAACGGAAGTTCGACACGCGCGCGGGGCAGTCGCGTACCACCAGGCCGGCGGCGTAGACGCGGTTGGATTCCACGTCTTCGGCGTTGACGCCGGTGTTGCCGATGTGCGGATAGGTCAGCGTGACGATCTGACCGCTATAGCTGGGATCGGTGAGAATTTCCTGGTACCCGGTCATCGCGGTGTTGAACACCACTTCGGCAACGGTATGGCCAGGCGCACCGATCGACACGCCTCGAAAAATGGTACCGTCCGCCAGAGCCAGAATTGCAGGAGGGAAGCGGTTGATCCCCTCGGGAAAGAGTTGCGGCAGCACAGTAAACCCCGGTTTTAGAATCGATAATCAAACCTTCGGATTATACCTTGACCGGCCGTTTTTCCCGGAGAACCGCGCCAAATAAGGCCGAAACAGGGTTTTTCCCCTGTTTTGCCGCACTGTTGTGCGGCCTGCGGCGGTGCCCCTCGGCCTTGCGGGGGACAGCGGCCCGGTAGCGTCGGTGATACGCTAGCAGCACCTTCAACCCTAGCCAGCTGCGAGTCGTATAAGTCCATGCCCAGCCAACTTGACGCCCTGCGTGACCACACCACCGTTGTTGCCGACACCGGCGATTTCGAAGCCATGAAGGCGTTGCGTCCCACCGACGCGACCACCAACCCGTCCCTGATTCTTAAGGCCGTCCAGCAGGACGCCTACCGCCCCCTGCTGGAAAAGACTGCGCGCGAACACCGCGGCGCGTCCACCGCCGAACTCATGGATCGCCTGCTGGTCGCTTTCGGCCGCGCGATCCTGGACATCGTGCCGGGCCGCGTGTCGACCGAGGTCGACGCCCGCCTGTCGTTTGACACCCGCGCCACGATCGAACGCGCCCGCGGTCTGATCGCGCTGTACGAGGCCGCCGGCATTCCGCGCGAGCGCGTGCTGATCAAGATTGCGTCCACCTGGGAAGGCATCCAGGCCGCCCGCGTGTTGCAGTCCGAGGGCATCCGCTGCAACCTGACGCTTCTGTTCTCGCTGCCGCAGGCGGTCGCCTGCGCCGATGCGCGTGTGCAGCTCATTTCGCCTTTCGTCGGCCGCATCTACGACTGGCACAAGAAATCGGCCGGCGCGAACTGGGTCGAAGACGACAACACGGGCGCGCGCGATCCGGGCGTTCAGTCCGTCACCAATATCTATCGCTACTACAAGCACTTTGAGATCCCGACCGAGATCATGGGCGCGAGCTTTCGCAACGTCGGGCAGATTCTTGCGTTGTCGGGCTGCGATTTGCTGACGATCAGTCCGGACCTATTGAATAAGCTGGCATCCACCGAGGGCGACGCGCCCGCCCAGCTTCGCGCCGGCGATGCGGGCGGCGACATTGCGCGCATCGGCGCGGACGAAGTGACGTTCCGCACGCTGCTCAATGACGATGCGATGGGCAGCGAGAAACTATCCGAGGGGATCCGCCTTTTTGTGGCCGATGCCATCAAGCTGGATGCGCTGATCGACGCCCAACGCGGCTGAGGCGGCAGGCAAGTGCGCGGCGCGCGGCTGCGGCCGCGCACCCGGCACCTAGCGGTGATCGTGGGAATGCACCTGCAGCGCTTCCAGGAAGCGCGACACCATGTTGTAGGCCGCCACCGTCGCCGTCAGCTCGACGATCAGCTTTTCGGATCCCATGGCCGCCCGCGCGGCCTGAAACACCGGCTCGGGCACCTGGACTTGCCGGGTCATGGCGTCGGTGTAGGCCAGGACCGCCCGTTCACGCTGGCTGAACAGGTCGGATTCTTCCCAGGCGTCCAGCGCATCGAGTTGCGCCTGGGACACGCCTTCCTTCAGGGCGATCGGCGCATGCTGGTCGGCCTCGTAAGGCGCCCCGTTGATCGCGGCAACCCGCATGATCACGAGCTCGCGCAGATCGCCCGGCAAGGTGCTGAGCTGGCGGATGGAGGTCAGGTAATTCAGCCAGCCGCCGGCCACGGCCGGGCTGTGCAGCAACATCTGATACAGGTGCAGCACGCTCCCGCGTTCCGCGACAATGCGATCCACCAGGGGCCGTGCTTCGGGATGAGTCAGATCAGCGTAGGGCAAGCGGGCCATGCGAACTCCAAAGGGATAGAGGGCAGCAAATGCACACATTCTCACAATAACTTTGACATAATGGCACCACACCTGCGCGTCTACGGTACCTCGCACGAATGAATGCGCCGACAGAATCCTACCCCCAATTCACTCTCGCCAACTGCGACAGCGAACCGATACACATACCGGGCGCCATCCAGCCGCTTGGGGCTTTGCTCGCGTTCGACGCGGACGGCGTGCTGCGCTACGCCAGCGAAAGCGCCGCCCAGATTCTGGACACCTGCTTGACGCTGGACCAGCCCTGCGCGCCTGAGTCGATGCCGCCGGGCCTTGCCTACTGCCTGTCCACCTGGCTGGACAATTCCGACCCTATTTTTGATCCGCTGACCATCACGCTGGATCGCGCCATGTATGACGTGATCGGCCATCGCAACATCGACGGGCTGACCATTGTCGAGCTTGAACGCCGCGCCGACGGCGTTGGCATTGCCTCGCCGGAGCGCATCTACCGCAGCATCGAGCGCGTGCGCCGGCAGCGCGACATCCCCGCGTTGCTGGACAGCATGGTGCGCGAAATTCAGCGCGCCACGGGTTTTGACCGGGTGATGGCGTATCGCTTCCATCCCGACGACAGCGGCGAAATCGTGGCCGAACAGCGCCGCGCGGACCTGGACGACTGGGTGGGCCGCCGCTACCCGGCCGGCGACATTCCCGCGCAGGCGCGACGGTTGTACACGGTAAACACACTGCGGCTGATCGCCGACGCGACGTACCTCCCGGTGCGCGTGCTGAGCGCGCCGTCGCCGGAGCCGCGCGAGCTGGACATGAGCTTTTCGGTCCTGCGCAGCGTGTCGCCGATTCATCTGGAATACATGGCGAACATGGGCGTGCGGGCATCAATGAGCCTGTCGCTGGTGATCGGCGGCCGCTTGTGGGGCATGATCGCCTGCCACCACCACACGCCGAGGGCCGTACCCTACCCCGCCCGCCTGGCATGCGAGGCCATGGCGCAGGTCGTATCCGCCACCGTGGCCGGCATCGAAGCGAATGAGCGGGCAGAGCAATCCCGCAAGAGCGCCACGCTGGTCAGCGTGCTTGCCGAGCAGGTATCGGCATCCGAGAACGTGCACCAGGCGCTGTCGCGCGGCGACGAAACGCCCGCAGCGCTCGTCCCGAACGACGCTGCGCTTTGCCTTTGGGGCAACAGCGTCACCGTATTTGGCGGCATTGCGCCGCGCGGTGAACTGGCCGGCATTCTGCACGCGCTGGACCACAGCGGGCAACGCGTGGTGCACACCACCAGCATCGCGCGCGACTACCCCGAACTGCAGACCGACCTTGTCCCTTACGCGGGCCTGCTCGCCTGCAAGTTCGATCCCATGAACAATGGCTGGCTGATCTGGCTGCGCAAGGAACAGATCGAAACCCTGGTCTGGGGCGGCAAGCCGGAAAAGCAGTACGCAGTGGGCGCCCTGGGTCCGCGCCTGACGCCTCGCGGCTCGTTCGAAGCCTGGCGCGAGGTCGTGCGCGGCGTCTGCCTGTCGTGGCTGCCCACCGAGCTGGAAGCCGTGGACAACCTGCGCGACGAACTCTCGCACATTTCGACCAGCCGCGCCGCCGACGTGGACCGCGCGCGCACCGCGCTGCTCGCCATGCTTGGCCACGATCTGCGCGACCCGCTGCAATCCATCTCCATGGCCGCGACGCTGCTATCGCGCACCGATACCGGCGCGCGCATGGGCGAGCGCATCCGCTATTCCAGCGGCCGGATGCAGCGCCTGATCTCGCAGGTGCTGGACTTGTCCCGCCTGCAGGGCGGACTGGGCCTGGGCATCGAAAAGCGGCTGTGCGACCTGTCCGCATTGGTCAATGGCCTGATCGAAGAAAAGCGCCAGGCCTATCCCGGCCTGCGCATTGAACCCGACGTGCCGGACGGCCTGACGCTCATGGCCGATACCGATCGCATCGCGCAGGTGGTGACCAACCTGATGAGCAACGCGCGCCAGCACGGCGCGCCGCGCCAGCCCATCCTGGTGACCGCCGCGAAATCCGGCGACGGCATTTCGCTCAGCGTCATCAACCATGGCGACCCGATCGCCGAAGACGTGCTCGCGCACCTGTTCTCGCCCTTCAAGCCTGAATCGGTGGGCCAGTCGCGTAACCGATCCGGCCTCGGACTGGGCCTGTACATTGCCGAACAGGTCGTGCGCGACCACGGCGGCGACATTGCGGTTCAATGCCGCGACGGGCTGGTCATCTTCACGGTCACGCTGCCCCGCGCCATGCCCGAAACAACCCCCTCTTGAATCTGGGAGACATAACTTGAACGAAGTGCGCGCCATGCGGGTCCTGCTGGTGGACGACAACGAAATGGGATCGGAACTGCTGGCCGAGTTCCTGGCGCTTTCCAACCTGGAAACGCGGTGTGCCGCCACTGGGGCCGAAGCCCTGGAACTGGTCAACACGTTTACGCCGGATGCCGTGCTGCTGGACATCCTGCTGCCCGACATGGACGGCTACGAGCTGGCCAAACGCCTGCGCGAACGCGCCAACCCGCCGCGCATCTATGCGCTGAGCGGCCTGGCGCGGCACGAACGACGCGATGCCATCAACGGCATCTTCACCGGATGGATCGAAAAGCCCGCGGACCCCGACGCGCTCCTGGCCATTCTGCACGAGGCCAATTGACGGTTCTTTCATGATTCATTCCGACACCCTTGGCCTGCTGGCCGTGAAGGGCGTGCAGCTCAAGGTGCTTAGCCAGATCTTTCCCGTGCTGCGCCACGAAGTCCTGGGCCCGCTGTCCAGCGCGTCCCTCGCGGCTGCGATGCTGCGCCAGGCTCCTGAAGGCACCACCGGCGAAGCCGTGCAGCAGCGCTGCGAGCGGCTTGCCGGCGATCTTTCCGACATGCTCGACGAGAGCGTGGGCGTGGTGCGCGAGCTGGATGGGTGGCTGAGCGATGGCGGCACCATGACTTCCAGCGGCGACCTGCTGCACGACTGCCGCAAGCTGATGTTTTCGCACCTGCTGCTGTCGAGCCACGGCATCCGCTGGCCCGAGCAGGTGGCGCACGCTGACGTGCCGCTGTTCAGCACGCGATATCTAGTCCTGGCATGGTTGTTGTGCCTGTTGGCGCTGGTGCCCGCGGATGCCCACCTCGAACTGGACGCGTCCGAGCCCGGCGTGTGGCGCGCCCGCGTACCCGAGGGCGAGCCGGCCGCGGACCAGGCTGGGGCCTTCGATCCGCAAGAAGTCGAGCTGCTTGCTACGGCGGCGGGCTGGCGCCTGGAGTGTCAGGATCGCTGCTGGTCGCTGCATTTGCCACGCTAAGCCCGACGCTGTCACCCCGCCGCGCTAACCCGCCGCTTTAACTCCACCGGTTCAACCGCCCTCTTCCACCCTTCACGTCACGAGCCCCATGATTTCTCCCGTCCATCAGGTGCTGCGCGAAGGCACCCGCGAACGTCACGAAACGCTGGACCAAGGTCTGGCGCTGGCCGAAGATCACATCGACCGCGGCCACTATCTGGCCTATCTGCGCGCGCTGCTGGGATGGCTGGAACCGTTGGAGCAACGGCTCTGGCAACTGGACTGGCCGCAATCCCTGCGTGCTCGTGAGCGGGCCGGCAAGACCGTCTGGCTGCACGAAGACCTGAACGCGGCGGGCGATGCCGCATCAATCGTTCATTGCGAACATTCGCCGCAGATGGCCGCGGCGGACGCCTATGCACTGGGCGTCGCGTACGTTGTCGAGGGTTCGCAGTTGGGCGGCCGGTTCCTGGCCAAGCGTCTGCAAGCGGTGGCGCCTGATCTGCCCCAGCGCTACTTGCAGGGGTATGGCGAACAGGTGGGGCCGTTGTGGAAGGAGTTTCTGCTGTACCTGGACAGCGAGGCGGGCGCGCTGGGCCGCGAGGAACAGGCGTTGCAAGGCGCCCGCGATGCTTTCGACAGCCTGACCAGCTGGCTGCGCCGCCAGGGCGCGCTGCGGGTCTGAGCCCGGCAGCGCGCCGCACGGCGGATTACAGCTTTTCGGTTTCGCCCGACTTGGGCTGCCACTTCATCAGGCGCTTCTCGCCGACCCCGACAATGGTGTCCAGAATCAGCGCAAACGCCGTCAGCACGATGATGCCGGCAAACACGGTATTCACGTCGAACGTGCCTTCGGCCTGCAGGATCAGGTAGCCGACGCCGCTTGCGGATCCCAGGTATTCGCCGACGACCGCCCCCACGAACGCCAGACCCACGGACGTGTGCAGGCTGGAGAACACCCAGCTTGTCGCCGACGGCAGGTACACGTGGCGCAGCAGCTGGCGCTTGCGCGCGCCCAGCATGCGGGCGTTGTCCAGCAAGGTGGGACTGACTTCGCGCACGCCCTGGTAGACGTTGAAGAACACGATGAAGAACACCAGCGTCACGGCCAGCGC
>CBHWAL010000192.1:0-8052 GCA_966111495.1 uncultured Achromobacter sp.
CTACTGGCAGCAGATGCGCAAGATCATCCTGCCGCAGGCGCTCAAGATCGTGATCCCGCCACTCGTGGGCATCTTCATCAGCCTGTTCAAGGACACGTCGCTGGTCGTGATCATCGGCATTTTCGATCTGACGCTGGCGGCCAAGGCGGCCCTGTCCGACGCGGCATGGCGAGGTTTCGGGGTGGAGGCCTATCTCTTCATCTCGCTCATCTACTTCGTCTTCTGCTATTCCATGTCCAAATACAGCCGCGCGCTCGAGCAGCGCCTGGCCACCGGGCACGCCCGGTAAACCCGAAGGAGAACAGGCATGTCCGATGCCATCATTCGTCTGCAGGACGTGAACAAGTGGTACGGCCAGTTCCACGTGCTGCGCAACATCAATCTGAACGTGGCCCAGGGCGAGCGCATTGTGGTGTGCGGCCCGTCGGGCTCGGGCAAGTCCACGATGATCCGCTGCATCAACCGGCTGGAGGAACACCAGAAGGGCCAGATCATCGTCGACGGCACCGAGCTGACCAGCGACTTGAAGCACATCGAGACCATCCGCCGCGAAGTGGGCATGGTGTTCCAGCACTTCAATCTGTTCCCGCACCTGACGGTGCTGGAAAATCTGACGCTGGGCCCGATGTGGGTGCTCAAGCAATCGCGCGCCCAGGCCGAAGCCACGGCCATGAAGTATCTGGAGCGTGTGCGCATTCCGGATCAGGCCGCCAAGTTTCCCGGCCAGCTGTCCGGCGGGCAGCAGCAGCGCGTGGCGATCGCGCGTTCGCTGTGCATGAACCCCAAGGTCATGCTGTTCGACGAACCGACGTCGGCGCTGGATCCGGAAATGGTCAAGGAAGTGCTGGACGTGATGGTGACGCTGGCGCAAGAAAGCGGCATGACGATGATTTGCGTGACCCACGAAATGGGCTTCGCGCGGAAGGTCGCCAACCGCGTGATCTTCATGGACCGCGGCGAGATCATCGAGGAAAACAATCCGGATGATTTCTTCGATCATCCGCAGAGCGAACGGACGAAGCTGTTCCTGAGCCAGATCCTGCACTGACGCGCCGGTTAATCGCCAAGCAGTTCTTCAAGCCGCCTTCTTGCAAGGCGGCTTTTTCTTTTGGGGGATTGCTTTACGAGGGGCGGTGTCTGACACCCTGTGAGGGTCGTCGTCAACTTGTCACGGCACTTCAGCGGGTGTCAGACACCCGGATCGGCGGCACTTCGGCGCCGGTAAGACGCCTAGGTTGGCCGCTTTGAGTGGGCGCCGGACACCTGGGCAGACGCTGTCTCGGCAAGGTCGGCAAGGTGTCTGACACCCGTGTGAGATGGCCTTGAAGCTGCCGCAGCTGTTGGCCGGGTGTCTGACACCGTCTCCCCAACGCACCGCACAAAGAACCAGATCAGGGCGCAGCGCCGGGTCATCCCCCCGGAATGCACATTAGTGATTTAAATATGCCGCTGCACCCCCACTGCGACCCCGGGCCGCCGAATCAAAAAACAGATATCAACATGAGAATTCAATCGTTCTAGCGCGCCAGCGCATCGGCCAGACTGCGTCTTTCTCAAAGCGCATACAGGAACACCGATGTCCCTTCCTTCAGTCACCGGCCTGGACCACTACATCATCCGGGTCAACGACCTGCAGGCGGCGACCGACCGCTACGTCAAGCTGGGATTCAGCCTGGCGCCGCAGGGCAGGCACCATCGCGGCACACGTAACCAGACAATCATCCTGGACGCGAATTACCTTGAACTGCTGACCTTCCCCGAAGACCTCAAGGCGCAGTCGCGCTTCGGCGGGTTTGACGACGCCTACGAAGGCCCGGTAGCCACCGCATTGCAAACCACCGACAGCACCGCGGTCCACGCGGAACTTGCGAAGCTGGGCATTGACGCCGAGCCGCCCATCAGCGGCGGCCGTCCGGTGCATCTGCCTGAAGGCAGTGAGGACGCAGCCTGGAACAACACCCAGTTTCCGGCAGGCCTGCTTGGCGTGCCCGACTTCTTCACGTGCGGTCACCTGACGCGCCATCTGGTCTACCGCCCCGAATGGCAGGACCATGCCAACGGCGCGCGCCGCATCGAGTCCCTGATCGTCGTGCATCCCCAGCCTCGCTCGCTGCGCGAAGGCTATGAGCGCGTGTTCGGCCCCATCGCCACCAGCGACCTGGCCGACGACGGCCTGCAAGTGCGGCGCGGCAGCCTGCGCATCGATTTCCTTACGCCCGCCGCCTTTGAGCAGCGCTATCCGCAGGTTCCCGTGCCCACGGGCCTGCCCGCCGCATCGCAGGGCGGATGGTTTGCCGGCTCGGTGATCGGCGTTCGGAATCTGGACCAGACACGCACCCTATTCGACGCTAACCAGGTGAACTACCGCGCCAATGCGCGTGGCGAGCTGGTGGTGTCGCCGGCCAACGCGGGCGGCGCGTTGCAGGTCTTTGTGCAGGAGGCGTGAGATGAGCCAGCTTCTGCCCGATTACTGGGACTGCTTCGCCAACGACTATTCGTCCGCGCGGCAAGCCTTCGTCGACGACGCGGCCGCACGCGGCGCCGCGCTGTTCCGCTATGAACATCCCACGCTGAAAGACCCGCAGGGCGACGCGCTGAGCGTGGACGTGGCCGTCTTGGGACGCCGCGATGCCCCGCGCACGCATCTGGCGATCAGCGGCACCCACGGGCTGGAAGGCGCGGCCGGATCCGCAGTGCAGCGCGCATGGCTGGCCGCAGACGGCGCGCGGCCCCTGCCCGATGATGTGAACGTCGTCCTGGTCCACGCGCTGAACCCGTATGGCTATGCCCACGACACCCGCACCACGGAAAACAACGTCGACTTGAACCGAAACTTCGTCGACCACACGCGCCCGTATCCCGCCAACCCGCACTACGCCACGCTGCACCCGCACCTGATTCCGTCGCAGTGGACCGAGGCCACGCACGAGGCCGCCGCGCAGACGCTGGATACGTTCACGACCACGCACGGCGCGGATGTGCTGTTCAACGTGACGGCCAGCGGCCAGTACACACATCCGGACGGACTGGTCTTCGGCGGCCAAGGCCCCGAATGGTCCAACCGCACGCTGCGGCGCATTGTCGACGAGCACCTGGCGGCCAGCGAGCGCGTCGCGTTCATTGATTGGCACACCGGCATCGGTGAGTACGGCGAGCCCTTCTTCCTGTGTTTTAACGACGAAGGCAGCACCGAGCAGGCGCAGGCCGCGCGCTGGTGGGGCGCTGAACGCGTGCGCGAGCAGCGCCCGCACGGCTTGGCGCGCCCCGATTATCAAGGCTTGGTGTTCCGCGGCGTGCAGCAGGCGCTGGGCGGTCGCCCGCTAGCCGGCGCGGTCGTCGAATTCGGCACACGTGGCCTGCAGATGCGGCCCGCGCTTCGGCTGGATCAATGGCTGCGCTTCAAGGCGCCGCAGTCCCCCGACGCCGCACGCGACGCGCAATTGCGTGCGGACCTGGTCGACGCCTTTGTTCCCGTCTCCAGCGTGTGGCGGCGCAGCATCGTGGCGCATGGCCTGCACATCACGCGCCAGGCCATCGACGGCGTCGCGGGCTGGTGACTTCTTTCCTCTAAATCCTCTTCTATCTGGCATTCATGAAAGCGATTGTTTTGCGTGAGCACGGCGGCAGCGAAAACCTGCGCCTGGAAACCAACTTCCCCGATCCCGTGGCCGGTCCCGATGACGTGGTGATCCGCGTCAAGGCTTCGTCCCTGAACTATCACGACGTCTTCACCCGCCGCGGCATGCCCGGCATCAAGCTGCCCTTCCCCGTCATCATCGGCCTGGACGTGGCCGGCGAAATCGTCAAGACCGGCGAGAACGTGCGCGACTGGAAGCCTGGCGACCGAGTTCTAGTTGATCCGATCGACCGCGTCGACGGCGGCCTGGTCGGCGAGACCATCCACGGCGGTCTGGCCGAACTGTGCCGCGTGCCTGCGCACCAGCTTCTGCGCCTGCCTGACGAAGTCAGCTTTGAACAGGCCGCCGCGCTGCCGGTGGCCTACGGCACCGCGCTGCGCATGATGAAGCGCATCGGCCAGGTGCAGGCCGGCGAAAAGGTGTTGATCCTGGGCGCCAGCGGCGGCGTGGGCGTGTGCGCGGTGCAGCTTGCCAAACTGGCGGGCGCCGAGGTCATCGCCTGCGCCGGCACGCCGGAGAAAGGCGAGGCCCTACGTGCGCTGGGCGCCGACCACATCATCCTGTACACCGAGGAAGACTTCCTTAAGGCCGTGCAGGAACGCTTTGGCAAGCCCTCGCGCCGGCGCGGCGGCAAACCGGGCGGCGTGGACGTGGTGGTCAACTTTACGGGCGGCGACACGTGGGTCAAGTCCCTGCGCTGCCTGCGCCTGGGCGGACGCCTCTTGACCTGCGGGGCGACAGCAGGCTTCGACCCTAAGGAAGACCTGCGCTACATCTGGACCTTTGAGCTGCAGATCCGCGGCTCCAACGGTTGGGACCGCGAAGACCTGCACGAACTGCTGGCGCTGGTGCGCGATGGCCGTCTGCGCGTCGAGGTGGACCGTGTGTGGCCGCTGGAACAAGGCGCCGAGGCGTTGGCCTCGCTGGAAGATCGCAAGATCGTCGGCAAAGTGCTGGTGGCGTCATGAGCGCGCAGCTGAATTCCTTTGATATCCAGGCCAAGTTCGACGGCTCGCCCTTCATTGCGTGGCTGGACCTGTCGGTGCGCGACGTCAACCACGAACAGGGTGAACTGACCGTGGTGGCCCCCTTCCGCCCGGAGTTCGAACGCGGCGCGCAGAGCGGCCAATGGCATGGCGGCCCGCTGGCCGCCGTGATCGACACGGTGGGCGACTTTGCCGTCGGCATGCTGCTTGGACGCGGCCTGCCCACCATCAACTTCCGCGTCGACTATCTGCGCCCTGCCATCAATACCTCGCTGACCGCCGTGGCGCGCGTGCGCCGCAACGGCCGCAGCGTGGGCGTGGCCGACGTCGACCTCTACAACGACCAGGGCGCGCTGGTGGCCATCGGCCGCGCCACCTACGCCACGCTCAGCCAGGGCTGAGCCGCGCATTCAAGACAAGGATTACCGTCATGACACAAGCCCCCCGCGCCGGACGGCGCGCCTTTCTGACCCGCTCCGCCGCCGGCGGCCTGGCTGCGGCCGGCTTGGGCGTCGCGCCCCGCACGCTGCTCGCCGCCACCGACCGCCCCGGCTCTGACGCCGGCCCCGCACGCCGCGGCGGCACGCTCGTCGCTACGTGGGGCGGCCTGGAGCCCCAAGCTCTGTTCGTGCCCGGCGGCGGCGGGTCCAGCCCGTTTCAGACCTCCACCAAGATCCTCGAACGCCTCCTCAAGCTGGACGCCGACCTGAAGTTCCAGCCCGCGCTCGCCCTGTCCGTCACGCCAGCCGCGGACTTTCGCAGCTACACGATCAAGCTGCGCGAGAACGTCACCTGGCACGACGGCACGCCGTTCACCTCGGCCGACGTGGTCTACAACGTGCTGCAGCACTGGAAGCCCATTTCCGCCGGCATTGCGCTCAAGTCGCTGACGGACGCCACGGCTCCCGACCCGCACACCGTCGTGCTGACCTTCAACGCGCCGGTGCCCGAGTTCTTCCTGAAGTCCACGCTGTCCGGCCAGTATCAGTTGCTGGTGCCCAAGCATTTGTACGACGGCAAGGACCTCATCACCAATCCGCTGAACAACACGCCGGTGGGCACGGGCCCGTGGAAGTACGGCAAGTGGGTGCGCGGCAGCCATGTCGAGTACCTGCGCAACGACAAATACTGGAACGCCACGCAGCCGAACCTGGACAAACTGGTGATCCGCTGGTGGGCGGACCCAGCCTCGCGCGGTGCGGCGCTGGAAACCGGCGAACTGGGCCTGGCCTATTCCAACCCGGTGCCCGCGCGCGACATCGACCGGCTGGTCAAGACCGGCAAGGTCGTCGTGGACACGCGCGGCTACCAGAACACCGCCTGGACGGTCACCGCCGAGTTCAATCAGCGGCGCGACATCGTCAACCGCCGCGAGGTCCGCCAAGCCATCCTGCACGCCATCGACCGCCAGTTCATCGTCGACACCATTTACTACGGGCGCGGTAAACCCGCGATTGCGCCCATTTTCAGCAGCAATCCGCTGTTTTTCACCGAGGACGTGCCGCGCTATGCCTTCGATCCCAAGAAAGCGGCCGCCCTGCTGGACGCGGCCGGCTTGCCGGTCAAGGACGGAAAGCGCTTCACCGTCAACCTGCTGGCCGCGGCCTGGTTCGAGGAAAACGCCAAGCTCGGCCAGTACCTGAAGCAGGCGCTGGAAGACGTGGGCATCGCCGTGAAGCTGGATTCCGTGGACCGCGCCACCGCGCTCAAGCGCATCTATGGCGAATACGACTACGACATCGCGGTGTCCAACTTCACGTCGCCGCTGGAGCTAGTGCCCACCGTGACGCAGTTCTTCACAACGGACGGCATCGTGAAAGGCGCCGCGTTCCGCAACGCCACGGGCTATTCCAGCCCGGAGATGGATGGCATCGTCGGCAAGCTCGCCGTCGAAACCGATCCGGAGGCCCGCCGCAAGCTGGCCGCGCAGTTCGCGCGCCTGGCGTCCACCGACGTGCCGATCGTGCCGCTGGTGGAAATCCAGTCGTTCACGCTGGCCGGCAAGAAGGTGCGCAACTTCACGACCGGCGCCAACGTCCAGGGCGAGACCCTGGCCGACGTCTGGCTGCAGGCCTGAGACCGCCATGGCGATCCGCCTGATCTCGCGCCGGCTGCTTCAGGCCATCCCGCTGCTGCTGGGCGTGGTGGTCCTGAACTTTGCCCTGATTCAGTCCGTGCCGGGAACCTTCCTGGACGTCATGACGGCCGAGCAGCAGGTTACCGACCCGGCGCTGATCGAGCGTCTGCGCGTGACCTACGGTTTGGACCAGCCACCGGCGGTGCAATTGCTCAAGTACATCGGGTCGGTCGCCCAGCTTGACCTGGGTTACTCCTATCGGCACAACCTGCCGGTGTTGGACGTGATCCTGGCGCATCTGCCCGCCACGCTGGTCCTGATGCTGGCCAGCATCGCCATCGCCGTGCTGGTGGGCGTGGCGGCCGGCATCGTGTCGGCCGTCAAGGTCAACACGTGGTGGGACAGCGCCGTGTCCGCCTTCGCCGTGCTGTGCTTTGCGGCGCCAAGCTTCTGGCTGGGCATCATGCTGATCATCATGTTCTCGGTGAAACTGGGCTGGTTCCCGGTGGGCGGCATGGTCACCATCGGACTGGACGGCGGGCTGTGGCGGCAGGCGCTGGACATCCTGCATCACCTGGCGCTGCCCGCCGTGGCGCTGGGGCTGTTCTATTCGGCCGCCTATGCCCGCGTGATGCGCGCCTCGATGCTGGAAGTCAGCCGCATGGATTACGTGCGCACGGCGTATGCCAAGGGCCTGACGCGCGTCGCCGTGGTGTTGCGCCACGTGCTGCGCAACGCGGTGCTGCCCATCGTCACCCTGCTGGGCCTGCAACTGGGCGCGGTGCTCGGCGGCAGCATTGTGATCGAGTCCGTGTTCAGTTGGCCGGGCATCGGCGCAGTGCTGTTCGACAGCGTCATAAGCCGCAACTATCCCGTCGTGCTGGGCATCCTGGTGCTCAGCTCCGTCGTGGTCATCATCGCCAACATCTTTGTGGATCTTGCCTATACGCGGCTGGACCCGCGCATCAAGGCCGCCTGACATGTCCGCTACTTCCGCTGCAACCGTTCCCGCCGGGACGCCCGCCGCCCGCCGCCCGGATGCGTTCGCCGTGCGCTTTGCCCGCAACCGCGGCGCCGTGGCGGGCGCGCTGGTCCTGCTGCTGGTCGCGCTGGTGGCCGCCAGCGCCGATTGGCTGTACCCCGTCAACCCGCTACGCATTGTCGGCGCGCCCGAGATCTGGCCGTTCGAATCCTGGCGCTATCCGCTGGGCACGGACTCCATGGGCCGCGACATCGCCGCGCTGATCGCCCACGGCGCCCGCGCCACGCTGCTGATCGGCCTGGTGGCCGCCGCCACCGCCACGCTGATCGGCGTCACCGTCGGCGCGGCCGCCGCCTGGGCGGGCGGCTG
>CBHWAL010000193.1:0-8027 GCA_966111495.1 uncultured Achromobacter sp.
GGCGTCGCGGCCGCCTTGGCCGCCGCCGCCGTGGCCTACCCGTTCATCGTTTACGCGACGCTGGAACACGTAAGCGCCGCGTGGCTGGCGTTGCCGCTGGCGCTCTTGTGGCTTGCCCGCGGTCTGACCGCGCGCGCCGCGCAGCCGGGCGACAGACTGTTGCCCGCCGCCGCGCTCGTCTTCTGCCTGATCCTGGCGGTGTCCAATTCCGAGAACTGGCTGCGCTGGTATCCCGTGCTGGTCAACGCAATGATGCTGGCCCTCTTCGGCATGAGCCTGCGCACCGGCATGCCCGTCGTGGAACGCCTGGCGCGATTGCGCCATCCCGATCTGCCGCCCGAGGGCGTGCGCTACACCCGGAACGTGACGCGCGCCTGGTGCCTGTTCTTCGCCCTGAACGGCACGATCGCCGCCGCGCTCGCGGCTTGGGCGCCGTGGAGCTGGTGGGTGGCCTACAACGGCTGCGCCAGCTATGTCCTCATGGGCCTGATGGCTGGCGGCGAATGGCTGATGCGCCCCGCCGCGGCAAAGGCGGCCTGAGCCATGGCCTGGACGCCCCTGCCCCAACTGCTGTCGCCCGCCGCCCGCGGCGACGCGGATGCCGCGATCACGGATAGCCCGGCAATCACGCGCCAAGACTTCGTGCAGGACAGCCTGCGCATGGCGGGCGCCTTGCAAATGCGGTCGGTGAAGCGCGCCGCGCTCTGGTTCGACGACGCCGTGGACCTGGCGTGCGCGCTGTTCGCGTGCTGGCGCGCGGGCGTGGTTGCTGTACTGCCCGGCGACAACCAGGCGCAGACCTGCAACGGCCTGGACGCTACCGTCGATGCGTGGCTGACGGATGCCGACCTGCCCGTGCCTGCGGCTCGGCAGTGGCGCCTGGCAGACTTGCACAGCCACCCGGCGCTTGACGCCGCGGAACTCGATGAATCCTTGACGCTGGTGCTGTGCACCTCCGGCTCCAGCGGCACGCCCAAGCACATCGTCAAGCAATGGCGTCAGCTCAGCGCAGAAGTGCAGGCGCTGCAGCAGCAATGGCCGGACACGCAGACGCCCGTGCTGGGCAGCGTGTCCGCACAGCATATGTACGGTCTGCCCTTCCGCGTGCTGTGGCCGCTTTGCGCGGGCCGTCCGATTGACCGGCGCCAGCGGCTCTACCCCGAAGACCTGCAGCAGGCCAGCCTGCGCCACCCCACCTTTGCCTGGATCGCCAGCCCCGCGCTGTTGCGGCGTCTGGGCCAGCGCCTGGACTGGGAGCAATTGCGCGGCCGGCTGACCCGCATCCATTCCTCGGGCGGCGCGCTGCCACCCGAGGTCTCCGACGATATCGAACGATCGCTCGGGCTGCGTCCCACCGAGATCTATGGCAGCTCGGAAACGGGCGCGGTCGCCTGGCGCACCGGCGAGACCGACTGGCAGCCGCTACCGGGCGTTTGCGTTGATCTGAATGAAACAGGCGCCCTGCGCGTGTCGTCGCCCTGGGTGCAGGCCGACGAGCAGCAGACGGCGGATGGCGCTGAGCTCACCGCGAACGGTTTCAGGCTGCTGGGCCGCCAGGACCGCATCATGAAGATCGAAGACAAGCGCGTGTCGCTGCCCATGGTGGAGCGGGCGCTGATGGAACATGCGTACGTGACGGATGTCCGCCTGGGCAAGGCCGCCGGCGCCCCGCGCCTGGCCGCGCTGGTGGCGCTGTCGGCACATGGTCTTCATGCCCTGCGCAACCAGGGCCGCAAGGCTGTCGTGGACGTGCTGCGCGGCCATCTGGCCGCGCGCGTGGAATCGCTGGCGGTGCCGCGCACCTGGCGGCTGCTGCGGCATCTGCCCGCCAATGCCCAAGGCAAATTGCCGCAAACGGATTTCGAGGCGGCAGCCGGCCCGCGCCCCGTGGCGCCCGCTGCCCTCCCGGCCGACTTGCCCGGGCAGCCCGGCAACGAGCGGCGCTACACGCTGGACATTCCCTACGACCTCGCCTTTTTCAGCGGTCACTTCCCCACGGCGCCGGTTGTGCCGGGCGTGGCGCAGATCACCTGGGCCATGTCGCTTGCGCAGCGCGACCTGCATCCCGGACTGCACTTTGCGGGCATGGAAGCGCTGAAGTTCCAGCGCCTGCTGCGTCCCGGCGACACCGCCGTCCTGGCGCTGAAATGGGATGCCGTCAAACAGAAGCTGTACTTCACGTTCACGGTGAATGATTCGCCGTGTTCGTCCGGACGTATTCTTCACGGAGCAAGCCATGACGCCGCATAAGCTATGCGCCGTCATCCCCGTGTACAACCACGGCGGCACCGTCGCGGCGGTCGTCGCGCAGCTCGCCGCGCACGGCCTGCCCTGCGTGCTGGTGGACGACGGGTCCGAACCCGCCTGCGCCGCCGTGCTGGACGAGCTGGCCGCGCAACCCGATACGCAACTGGTGCGCCGCGCCGTCAATGGCGGAAAAGGCGCGGCGGTGCAGGACGGCCTGCGCGCCGCGATGAAACTGGGATACACCCACGCCCTGCAAGTGGACGCCGACGGCCAGCATGCGCTAGACGACATCCCGCGGTTTGCGCAGATGTCGCGCGAACAGCCGGATGCCGTCATCTGCGGCGCCCCCGTCTATGGCGACGACGTGCCGCGCAACCGCCTCTATGGCCGCTGGCTGACCCGCATCTGGGTCTGGATCAACACCTTGTCGTTCGACATCCCCGACGCCATGTGCGGCTTTCGCGTCTATCCGCTGGCTAAAGTCGTGCCCGTGATCGACGCGACGCACGTTGGCCGGCGCATGGACTTCGACATCGCCGTCCTGGTGCGGCTGCATTGGAAGGGTGTGCGCATGGCATGGCTGCCGACGCGCGTGGCCTATCCCGAGGGCGGCATTTCGCATTTCAAGGGTCTACAGGACAACGTGCTGATCAGCCGCATGCACGCGCGGCTGTTCTTCGGCATGCTGGCCCGATCGCCAATGCTGTTGTGGCGCAAGCTGACTCGGAGCTCCCCACGATGACCGCGGCCGATCCGCACTGGGCCGGGCAGCGCGAACGGGGCAGTCCCGTGCTGATGCGCCTGACGGCCTGGGCCGCGCGCACGCTGGGACGGCGCGTGGTCGCCCCCGTGGTCTGGCTGGTGGTCCTGTATTTCTATGCGTTTGGCCCGCGCGCGCGCCGCGCGATCGCTGCGTACCAATCGCGCGTGGCCAGTTCCGGCGCCCTTGCCGCGCCGCTGCCCCGCGCCTTTCCCGTGTACCGCCAGTACCTGGCCTTCGCCGTCGCCATGCTCGACAAGCTGGACGTGTGGCAGGGCAAGATCACGATGGCGCGCCTGGACATGTCGGACCCGGACGGCCTGCACGCCCAGATGGGCCAGGGACGCGGCCAGATTCTGGTGGGCTCGCACCTGGGCAATATCGAAGTCTGCCGCGCGCTTGCCGAGCAGACGGGCGCGCTGCGGCTCAATGTGCTGGTCCACAGCAAGCACGCCGTTCACTTCAACCGTCTGCTCGATGAAGCCGGCGGCGGACTGCGCATGATCCAGGTCAGCGACCTGGATGCCGCCGTCATGCTGGATCTGGCGGAGCGCCTGGACCGCGGGGAATGGCTGGCCATCGCCGGCGACCGCGTGCCCCTGCGCGGCGACCGCACGGTGCCCGTGCAATTCCTGGGCGCCACGGCGCTGTTTCCGCAAGGCCCGTGGCTGCTGGCCGGCCTGCTGGGCTGCCCGGTGAATCTGCTGTCGTGCACCCGGCACGGCGGCCGCTACCGTGTCTCGATGGAGCGCCTGACGGCGCGCATCGAATGGACGCGCGCTACCCGGCAGACGCAGATCGCAGCCTGGACTCAGCGTTATGCCGACCGCCTGGCCGCGCATTGCCGCGAGGCGCCGCTGCAGTGGTTCAACTTCTACCCATTCTGGAAAGACGATGCGTAAACGTGGCGCGATCGGCGCGGAAGTCGAAATCCGTGTGCCCTTCTTCGATGTCGATTCGATCAATGTCGTATGGCATGGCCATTACGTGAAATACCTGGAGCAGGCGCGCTGCGAGCTGCTGGACCGGATCGGCCACAACTACGACGCGATGCGCGCCAGCGGCTACGCCTGGCCGGTGATCGACCTGCATCTGCGCTATGCCCAACCCGCGCAGTTCGGCCAGCGCCTCATCGTGCGCGCCGAACTGGTGGAATGGGAACACCGGCTCAAGATCAACTACCTGATCCAGGACGCGGAAACCGGCCAACGGCTCACGCGGGCCACGTCCGAACAGGTCGCCGTCTGCATCGCGACCCGCGAAATGCAATTGGCTTCGCCCGCCGTCTTCGTCGCCGCGGTGCAAGGCGCGCTTCAATCCCAGGAGGCTGGCGCATGCCCTGCCTGAACGTCCTTTCGCGCTTGAACCGCTTTCTGTGCCTCTTGGCGTTAACGCTGCTGCCCTTGACCGCCAGCGCGTTCGACCTGAACGGCCTGCAGCAACAACTGCGCGCCACACCGATCGTGCGCGGCCAGTTCATCCAGCAGAAATTCCTGCGCTCGCTGCCCCAACCGCTGACCAGCCGGGGCGACTTCACGCTAGCAGCGGGCAAGGGCCTTTTGTGGCTGCTGCGCACGCCCATCGCACAGGACCTGCGCATCAACGCCGACGGCATTTCGCGCCGCGACGAGTCGGGTGCGTGGCAAGCGCTGCCCCAGCACACCGGCGCGGGCCGTGAGAACCAGCTCTTTCTGTCGGTGCTGGCGGGCGACACCCGCGGGCTTCAAGAAAACTTCGATCTGACGCTGACGGGCGAAGCCAACGCCTGGCAACTGACGCTGACGCCACGCTCGGCGCTGCTCAAGCAGATCTTCACCGCCATCCAGATCGATGGCGGCGCGCTGGTCGACCGCATCGAACTGCGCGAGACGCAAGGCGACCGCAGCGTCCTGCAGATGACCGGCGCGGTCGCGGCTGATGCCCTGACGCCTGAGGAACAGCGTGCATTCGCGGACTGAACGCTGGCTGCCCCGCCTTTTCAAGCTGGGGCTGCTGCTGGTGCTGCTGGCCGGCGCCTGGCAATGCCGCCATGGCTGGCCGGTGTCGGCCAATCTGATGGAACTGGTGCCGCAGAGCGCCAACGACGCCACGCGCCAACTGGCCGAGGCTCGCATCCAGGAACCGCTATCGCGCCAGCTGATCGCGCTGGTCGCCACCGAGGATGGCGCCAATCCCAAAGGCACCGACCCCGCGCAGCCAGCGCGGCTGCTCGCCAAGCGCTGGTCGGACAGCGGGCTTTTTTCCTTGGTGCAGGTGGAACTGAACGTGGACCTGGCCGCCGTGCGCGAGCAGCTGCTGGCCGGCCGCCTGGCCATGCTGCCCCTGGCCGACCGCCGGCTGCTGGACACGGACCCTGCCGCGTATGCACAGCGCCGGGCGCGCGAGCTGTCCGATCCCTTCTCGTCATCCGGCCTGATTCCGGCCGATCAGGACTGGCTCGGCCTGACGCGCCGCGCCGAACAATCGCTGCGGCCCGGTGGAAGCGTGCAGTACGACATGGGATCCGGCACCTTGCAGGCGCAGCAGGCCGGCCGCCGCTGGGTGCTCGTGCGCGCCGAGACCCGCGGCGACGCGTTCGACGCCGACGCGCCGCAACGCATCGCCGCGCAGATCGACCAGGATCGGGCGGCCTTGCAGGCCGACGGCGCACAGATGCTGGTCGCGGGCGGCGCGCTGTACGCCGCTGCCGGCAAGGCGCAGGCCGTCGCGGAAGGCAGCTGGATCGGATCCGGCGCCACGATCGGAATCGTGCTCGTCCTCTTGCTGGCGCTGCGCCGCTGGCGCGTGTTGTTGGCGTTCGTGCCGGTGGTTGTCGGGCTGGTGACCGGCGCGGTCGCCTGCGTCGCGGTGTTCGGCTCTATCCACGTTTTGACGCTGGTCATTGGCGCCAGCCTCATCGGCGTGGCGGTCGACTTTCCCATGCACTGGCTTGGCAAAAGCTTCGGGATGCCGGACTGGCAGGCCTGGCCCGCGCTGCGCCGGGTCTTGCCCGGTCTCACGATCAGCCTGGCCGCCAGCCTGGTGGGTTATGTCGCACTCGCATTCACCCCGTTCCCCGCGCTGACCCAGACCGCCGTGTTCTCGGCGGCGGGTCTGCTTGGCGCGTATGCCTGCACCGTCTGCCAGCTGCCGGCATGGATGCGCGGCTGGCAACCGCGTCCGTGGCTGCCCCTGCTGCATTTTGCCCAGGCCGCGCTCAACATGCGCGAGCGGCTGGGCGGCCGGCGGGGCGTGCTGTGGGCCGGCGTGGTGGTCATGGCAGGCGTCACGGCTGGCGGCATCGCGCGGCTGGGCATCCAGGACGATCTGCGCCAATGGCTCAGCCTGCCCGCGCCGCTGATGCAGCAGGCCCGGCAGATCGGCGAGATCACCGGCTACGTGCCGACGAGCCAGTTCTTCCTGGTGCGCGCCCCCGATCCCGATGAACTGCTGCGGCGTCAGGCGCTGATCGCACAGCAACTCGACACGCTGGTCCAGCGTGGCGGCCTGGCCACCTACAACGCGCTGAGCCAGCTTGTCTCGCCCGCCGCCGACCAGCAGGCGCTGGGCCGCCGCCTGGCCGAGCTGGCCGGCGAGCCGCAGGCGTGGAAGCCCATGACGGACCTGGGCATTCCGTTCGAGGCCGTGGCAGCGGAGCTGCGGTCGCTCGCGGCGCTGCCGGTCGTCACCATTGACGGCGCGTTGCAGGGCCCGCAGGCCGAACGCTGGCGCGCGCTGTGGCTGGGCCAGCATGGCGGCGAGTACGCCGGCATGATTTCGCTGCTGGGTCTCAGCGATCCGGCCGCGCTGCAAGCCATTGCCCAGGCCGCGCCCGGCGTCACGCTCGTCGACCGCAGCGGCGATCTCAATCGCATGTTCGCCGCCACCCGCATCGAAGCCGCCGAACTCAAGCTGCTGTCCTATGTGGCCGCGGCCGTGCTGCTGCTGCTGACGCTGGGACGCGCCGCCACCTGGCGCATTCTGGCCGTGCCGCTTGCGGCCACCGTCTGCAGCCTGGCCGCGCTGGGCTATCTGGGCCAGCCGTTGACGCTGTTCAGCCTGTTCGGCCTGCTGCTGGTGTCGGCCATCGGCGTGGACTACGCCATCTTCATGTACGAGCGCGTCGCCGGCGCCGCCGCTAGCCTCGTCGGCATCCTGCTGGGCGCAGTCACGACGCTGCTGTCGTTCGGACTGCTTGCCCTCAGCCACACGCCCGCCATCGCCAACTTCGGACTGGCCGTGGCCCTGGGCGTCGCGTTTTCGCTCTTGTGGGCGCCCTGGGTCGGTCCACCGCGACGCGCCTGAAACCAGCCTCTTTCATCAAGGAATCATGGAAACATCCAGCATGGAACATCGGGAAGTTGTGGTTATCGGGGCAGGCCCCGCCGGCGCGGTTGCTGCCGCGTTGCTGAAGCGGCAAGGACATGATGTCCTGATGCTGGAACGCCAGCAGTTTCCCCGTTTCTCCATCGGGGAAAGCCTGCTGGCGCATTGCCTGGAATTCGTGGAAGAGGCCGGCATGCTGCCCGCCGTCCAGGCCGCGGGCTTTCAGGTCAAGAACGGCGCCGCGTTCGCGTGCGGCGACGCCTACACCTACTTCGACTTCCGCGACAAGTTCACCCCCGGCCCGGGCACGACCTTCCAGGTGCAACGCGCGCAGTTCGACAAGGTGCTGGCCGACGACGCCGCCCGTCAGGGCGTTGAAGTGCGCTACCAGCAGGAAGTCACCGCCGCCGACTTCGGCGACGCCGGTCCCCTGCTGAACGTGCGGCGCGCCGACGGCAGCGCCTATCAGGTCAAGAGCCAGTTCGTGCTGGACGCCAGCGGTTACGGCCGCGTGCTGGCCCGCCTGCTGGACCTGGAACGCCCCTCGGCGCTGCCGCCCCGCAAGGCCATCTTCACGCACATCGAAGACCGAATCGACGATCCGGGCTTTGATCGCGAGAAGATCCTGATCACGGTCCATCCCGAACAGCGCGGCATCTGGTATTGGCTGATTCCCTTTTCCAATGGCCGCTGCTCGTTTGGCGTGGTCGGCGGC
>CBHWAL010000194.1:0-8016 GCA_966111495.1 uncultured Achromobacter sp.
GTTGCGTCCACGGTTGCCAGCCTTTCGATCGAGGCCGCTCGAAAGCTGGGTATTCCAGAGAATGACCCCTCGGTCATTTGGTTAAGTTGGCGTTGAGTTTCTTCGTGCTGCGGCGAGCTGCATTATTTTAAAAAACCAATTCGTGGTTTTCGCATTTCGGATAGCGCCGTCTCAAAAATGGCTCTACCTTCTACCGACGGTAGCCCATTCAAACCGCCCAGGCCTTCATCGTCGAATCTGCCTATATGGCCGATTTGACAAGGGCGTGGCGGACGCAGTTTTGGCTTGACTCGACTCAGGGAGAGAGCAAGTGAAACAGAAGCTGAAGATCGGACTGGCGCTCGTGGCGATTCTCGGGGCTTCGGCCGCAATCGGGGCTTATGTGGCGGGAAATTCCGCCGCTCCCCAGACGCATGTCGTCAAACTCGGCGACGGCAAAAACGGCCCAGCAGGAATGGCCTGGATTCCCGGGACCGAATTCCTCATGGGCAACGACCATCAGATGTCCCAACCCAATGAACGCCCGGCGCACAAAGTTCAATTGAGCGGCTTCTGGATGGACGTGCATGACGTCACCAACGCAGAGTTCCGCCGATTTGTCGCGGCGACAGGCTACGTCACGACCGCAGAACAGAAGCCGCGCTGGGAAGATCTGCGTCCCCAGTTGCCGCCCGGAACACCTCGCCCGGATGACAGCGCGCTGGTCGCCGGGGCCATGGTGTTCGTCGGCACCGAAACCGAGGTGTCGCTGCGCGACTATTCACGCTGGTGGCGTTTCGTGCCCGGCGCCAACTGGCGTCACCCGGAGGGGCCAGGGAGCACTATCGAGGGCAAGGACGAGCACCCTGTCGTGCAGGTGTCGTATGAAGACGCCCAGGCCTATGCCAAGTGGGCGGGGAAGCGCCTCCCTACCGAGGCCGAGTGGGAATTCGCGGCCCGCGGCGGTTACGAGCAGGCCACCTACAGTTGGGGCAACGACCTTCAGCCGCAAGGCCAAGCCATGGCCAATATCTGGGATACCCGGCAGCAGCAGCCATTTCCGGTGGTCAAGGACGAAAAGGTGCAGGTGGGCACGACGCCCGTTGGAAGCTACGCGGCCAACGGGTATGGCCTTTACGACATGGCCGGCAATGTCTGGCAATGGACGGCGGATTGGTATCGTGCGGATGCTTTCAAAGTGCAGGCACAATATCGCCAGCCCCCAAAGGATCCCGCTGGCCCGGCCGATAGTTTTGATCCTAGCGATGGCAACGTGCCGGCCACGGCACCTAAGCGCGTAACGCGCGGCGGTTCATTTCTCTGCAGCGACACGTATTGCATCAGCTATCGCGCCAGCGCGCGGCGTGGTACTGACCCGCTCAACCCCATGTCACATCTGGGGTTCCGGACGGTCATGACGCCGGAACAATGGAAGTCGGCTGAGGCTCGCCAGCGCAGCGTCGCCAGCCGTTAGCAGCCGCTCCTTGCGAGCAGCCGATCCAAGGGAAGGGGAAAAGGCATGGCGAACCGTGACGGCATTCTGGCGCTTGAACAGGCAGTCTCCCGGGAGGTGCTGGGGCAAGCGCAAGTCATCCGCAAGATCATCGTGGCGCTGCTGGCCGACGGACATGTCCTGCTCGAAAGCCTGCCGGGGCTGGCCAAGACGCGTTCCGTCAAGGCGCTGGCGGCGCATCTCGCGGCACAGATGCGCCGCATCCAGTTCACACCGGACCTGCTTCCTTCGGACATCACGGGCGCCGATGTGCTTCAGCAGGACGCCGAAGGCCGAAACAAGGTTGCGTTCCAGCCCGGTCCGCTATTCGGCAATCTCATTCTCGCCGACGAGGTGAACCGGGCGCCGGCCAAGGTCCAGTCCGCGCTGCTCGAAGCGATGGAGGAGCGGCAGATCACCGTGGGCGGCGAGACGCGGCCCATGCTGCCCCTATTCATGGTGCTTGCGACGCAGAATCCCATCGAGCAGGAGGGCACCTATCCCTTGCCTGAAGCCCAGATGGACCGGTTCCTGATGAAGATCAGCTTTGACTATCCCGCGCCCGATGACGAGGCGGAGATGCTTGCGCTGCTGCGCCGCCCGTCCCAGCCGACAGACACCGCCAGCCGGCTGTCCCAGGATGATCTGTTCGCCTGCCGGGCTGAAGCAGCTGCGGTCCACGTTTCGGCGGCGACCGATCGCTACATCGTCGACGTGGTCAACGCGACTCGTCATCCGAATGACCCGGAGATGGCCCGCTGGATACAGGTGGGCGCAAGTCCGCGCGGCGCCATCGCATTGGACCGGGCAGCCCGCGCCCACGCCTGGCTATCGGGCGCCGACTTCAGTACGCCCGATGACGTGCGCGCGATGGCGCATCCGGTGCTGCGCCATCGCCTGCATCTTTCCTACGATGCAGTAGCCGACGGCGTGTCCCCAGATGCGGTGATAGACCGGCTGCTTGACACGGTCGCAGTGCCGGCCTGAGGGGCGCCGCATGCAAGCGCATCCCGTCCATCCGCCGCTGGCCGAACTCATGGCTTTGGAAGGGGCCATGGGCGGGCTGACATTTCAGTCAACGCCGCCACGAGGCAGCGTGCTTGCGGGGCTGCATGGCTCGCGGCTGCGCGGCCGCGGCCTGGACTTTGCCGAGTTGCGGCGCTACGTCGCCGGAGATGATCTGCGTCAGCTGGATTTGAGAGCATCACTACGCTATGGCAAGCCTTATGTGCGCAGCTACACCGAGGAGCGGGATAGGCCCACGCTGATCCTGGCGGATCAACGCATGAGCATGTACTTCGGATCGGTGAGGTCATTCAAGTGCGCGGTCGCCGCACGTCTGGCGGCTGCGGCCGCCTGGATGACACTGCATGCTGGCGATCGTGTCGGCGGAATGGTGTTCGACGCCGACGGGCAGCGCAGCTTCAAGCCGCTGCGCAGCCGAGATCGGATACGGGCATTCCTGGCTGAACTGGTGAGAGCGAACCAAGGTCTTTCGGCGCAGCGTTCCAACCAGCCGCGGCCGGAAGGCTTGAACACAGCGCTGCGTGCGGCCCTGGCGCAGTCACCGCACGATAGCCTGATATGCATCGTGAGCGATTTCTTCGGCGCCGATGACAGCACGCTTCGAAGCCTGCGCTTGCTGGCGGCCCATAACGACGTCATCGCGGCGTTCATCTTCGATCCCATGGCGCAGAACCTGCCAAGCAAGGGGCATATGCTCGTCACGCAGGGCGAGCTTCACCTGGAGATCCCCGTAGGGCGCAAGAACGTGCGCCAACCGCTGGCTAATTTCTTCAGCGGCCGGCTGCGCGAGGTGGCCGAACTGCTGCGGCGCAGCCGCGTACCGCTCCTCAGCATCGATACGGCAACGGACGAGCTGACGCAACTGCGCCGCGAGCTGGGGCGGCAGGCTTGGGGAGGGCGGCCATGAACGAGGACCTGCCGGGCCTTGACCAATTGCGCGAACTGCCTTTGCCTGCCCCTGTCTCCTATTGGCCGCAAACCTGGGGCTGGGTGGTGGTGGCCTTGCTCGCGGCGCTCGCGACAGGCTGGCTTGCGGCGCGCGCATGGCGCCGGTGGCGCCGGAACCGGTACCGGCGCGAGGCGCTGTCCGAATTGCGTCAGCTTGAAGCAGACATGGGTGTCAATCCGCTTGCAGCACGCGCGCTGCCGTCGCTGCTCAAACGCACAGCGCTGGCCGCCCAAGGGTCCGGCGGCCAAGTCGCGGCGTTGAGCGGCGAAACGTGGGTCGCCTGGCTGGCAAGCAGCGGGGCGACGCTGCCGGGTAACGGCGCGCAGTTGCTTGAAACACTGGCTTTTGCGCCGAACGCGAGCGTGAACGCTCTGGATCCCTCGGACATGCGGCAGTTGCTCGCCGCCAGCCGCCACTGGATGGAACGGCATCATGTGGCGGCTTGAATATCCCTGGCTGCTGGCCGCGGCGCCGCTCGCCTGGCTAGCTTATCGCTGGCTCCCGCCCTACATGCAGGCGCGTAGCGCATTGCGCACCCCGTTCTTTGACTCCATGGCCAGGCTGACGGGCAGGGCGCCCACACGCCCCGGCGTGCAGGCGGGCCGTGGGCAGCTCTGGGTGAATGGGGCAGTGTGGTTGTTGTTGGTGCTGGGTCTGGCACGGCCGCAATGGATCGAGCCGCCGCTGACCCATACCGAACCCATGCGCGACATCCTGCTGGCCGTGGACATTTCACAATCGATGGATAGCACCGATTTTCAAGATGCCAATGGTCAACCCGCGACGCGCTGGCAAGCCGTCAGGAAGGTGGTGGCGGATTTCATCGCCAAGCGCCCCGATGACAGACTGGGATTGATCGTTTTCGGCACGGGCGCCTATCCCCAGGCGCCCCTTACCCGGGACCACGCAGCCCTGAGCATGTTGCTGGATCAGACCGCCGTTGGCATGGCCGGCCCAAACACGGCCATCGGAGACGCGATTGGACTGGGCATACGCATGCTGGACAAGGCCCGGGAACGCGACAAGGTGATGATTCTGCTGACCGACGGCAACGACACCGGCAGTGCGGTGCCCCCGCCGCGCGCGGCGCAGCTCGCCTCGGCGCACCACATTGTCGTGCATACGATAGGCATCGGCGATCCGCAGGCCAGCGGCGAGAACCGGGTGGACTTCGAGGCCTTGCAATCGATCGCCAACACGACAGGGGGACGTTTTTTCCGCGCCACCGACCAGGCTGCGCTTCAGGCCGTCTATCAAACGCTCGACCAGATGACACCGCAGGAGGTGAAGACACTGCGGCACCAGCCCAAGCACGATTACTTCTGGATTCCATTGGCCGCAGCGTTGGGATTGCTGGCGCTCTGGCACGCGGTGGGGGCGATGCGGTCGCGATTCGGAGCAGCACAGAATACACAAGGCGCAACATGGACCTGAGCGCCTTCCATTTCCTGCGTCCGTGGTTCCTGCTGGGCGTCGCGCTGGCCGTGGCCCTGTGGGCGGCCGGGCGAGCGCAGCGGGCGGGTGCAGGCCGGGACAGCGGCATCGCGCCAGCCCTGTTGCCCTATTTGCTGGTGCACACCGCCGGATCGCGGGGGCCACGCCCGCTGGACCTGTTGGCGGCAATGCTCGCACTGGGCTCGGTGGCCGCCGCGGGACCCGCCTGGCAGCGCGATGAGCCAGACTTTCTGGACAACGTCGCACCCTTGGCCGTGGCCGTGGATCTGTCGGCGACCATGGACGCTACCGACGTGCCGCCGTCGCGGCTTGAAGCCGCCAAGCAAACGCTGCGCGATCTGGCAGCCAGACGGGCAGGCAGCAAGACAGGGCTGATCGCTTACGCGGGCAGCAGCCATCTCGTGCTGCCGCCCACCGATGATCGCGATTTGCTGGACCTCTTCATCCAGGCCTTGTCCACGGATCTCATCGACCGCGACGGCCGCGACGTGCCTGGCGTCATCGACGTGGCGGCGCAGGTGCTGGCGGCGGAACGCGCCGGCGGCACGCTCCTGCTTATGACCGATGGCGCTCCCGCGCCGGATGCCGTGCGCGAACGGGCCCAGGCGGCCAGCCAACTGCAGATCCTTGTCATGGCGGTCGGCCGGTCGGCCCAACAGGGAGGCATCGACGAGGCCTCCTTGCGTGGGCTCGCGCAAGCGGCCGGCGGACCACTGGGCAGCCTGACCGGGACGCCGGACGACCTAGATTGGATTACTTTGCACGCGCAAAAGCACTTCGACAACGTCCAGGACGACATGGGCGGGCCGGCGCATTGGAAGGACGCGGGCTACTGGTTGTGCTGGCCCTTGGCGTTGCTGGCGGTGCTTGCGCTGCGGCGCGGATGGCGGGTGCCATGGCAAGCCTGCCTGCTGGCCGCCGTGTTTGCCGCCACGCCGCCACCTGCGCATGCCGCCAGTCTGGTCGACGCTTTCCTCACACCGGACCAGCAAGGACGGATGGCCTTCGAACACGGAGATTTTGGCGAGGCGGCCGGGCACTTCCGCGACCCATACTGGAAAGGACGAGCGGCCTATGCGGCCGGCGACTATGAAGTGGCATTGACGGCTTTTTCCCAGCAGACCACGCCCGAAGCCTACTTTTATGTCGGCAATACCCAGGTCCGGCTGCATCGCTACGATGCGGCACTTGCGGCCTACGACCGGGCCCTCGCACTCAAGCCGGGATGGCAACCCGCAGTGGTCAACCGCGGTATCGTGACCCGACTGCTTTCGGCGATGACTCAGGAGCAGCAGGACGGACAGTCCGAGCCGCCCGACCAGAGCATGGCCGACAAGACAGCCAAGTCCGGCCAAATGGCCACTGTACAGGTCCCGCAAGCGGCGTCGGAGGACGTCTGGTTGCGCACGCTGAACCTGTCGCCGGCGCGCTTTCTGCGCGGCAAGTTCGCCGCGCAGGATGCGGGGAGGCAGCAATGATGCGCAAGGTCTGCCGATGCTGCCTGCTGTTGGCCGTGACGTTGACCGCGATGCTCGCGCGCCCATTGCATGCCCAGGCCCCCCCGGTGCTGCGCGTGACCGCCTCGGCGCCCGCCCAGGGTCAGACAGGCGCCACGGTCAAACTGCAGCTCGAAGTCATGACCAGCACGTGGTTCACGCAGCCCCCTCAATTGCCCAAGCTCGAACTGCCCGGCGTCACGGTCACGCCGCCGTCGGGTCACGGAGACCTGGTGCGCGACGAGCAGGATGGTCAACCCTTGAACGGGCTGCGCTACACCTACCTCTTGAGCGCTGAGTCCGCCGGCGCCCTGCACATACCCGCGTTGAGCGTGACGGCGCAGCTTGGACAGGCCAGCGCGCCGGTGACGGCCGAGAGCGCGCCGCTGTCCATACAGATTGCGGGCGATGCGCAGCCCGGCAACGTCGTCGGGGATCTGTCCGTGACGCAGTCTTTCACGCTGACCCCGGACCCGTTGGTGCAGGGTGGCCGCATCACCCGCAGCGTGACACAACGCGCCGATGGCGTCCAACCGATGCTGCTCCCGCCGGCGCCTCTGGGAGACGTTCCGCACTTCAAACGCTATCCGCGCGAACCGGAGGTCGTCACGCTGACAGACGGGCGCGGCGGCTTCGTGGGTGCGCAACGGATCGACCGGGCCGACTATGCCGCGCAGGAGCCAGGCAGCTTCGCCTTGCCGCCCTTGACTATGCATTGGACCGACGCACGCACCGGCTCGGCGAAAAACCAGACATTGGCCGGCCGCCAGGTGGAAGTCGCCGCTGCCCAAGCAGCGCCACCGCCATTCTCGCTGCAGGCAGACCTGGCCACACTGCGCCATGGCTTGCGCAGGGCAATACCCGGCTGGGCCATGCCCGCGGTCATCGGGCTGGCGGCTGCGGGGCTCGCGTTGTGGCTCGGCCGCGCCTGGTGGCAACGCCTCGCGCGTGCGCTGGGCGCCGCCGCCAAGCGCGCGCGGGCGGGCTGGCTGGCCAGTGAGCCTCGCTATTGGCTCGCCTGGCGGCGGGAGGCGCGTGCCGCGCGTCCGGTCCTGAGCGATTGCTATCGGTGGATACGGCGTAGCAGAGGCGCGGCGGCGTTGCGCGAGGCGGTGGCTCCCATGGCGGAAGACGAACACCAGTTCGTGGAAAGCACGTTGCGGCACGCATACGGAGGGGATGTGGAAGGGGCCGCATGGCGGGCCGCGCTGGCGTTGCGCAGCCGTGCGTGGCGCAGCGCATGGCGCAAGCGGCCGCCCGAGGTCCACGCGTTGCCAAAGGAATTGAATCCTCTACACCACGAGAATTTACCTCGCACGGGAGAAGCTAATGCGGCACATCAATGAACGCGGACTGACGCAACGTTGGCTTGCCTGGGTATGGCTATGCGCAATTTGCCTGCTGGCCGGATGCGCAGCGCCACAGTCCCGGACCCAGGCTGACCTGGCATCCTGGAATGACGGCCCATCGCGCGACGCCATCGTCGATTTCGTTAAAGCGGTGACACAACCAGGCAGTCCGGATTTCGTGCCGCCCGAAGCGCGTATCGCGGTCTTCGATAACGATGGCACGCTCTGGAGCGAGCAGCCCATGTATTTCGAAGTGCTGTTCGCAATGGA